>PWHA01000216.1 GCA_003554685.1 Halanaerobiaceae bacterium | reverse complement strand
TATGCCTGTTTAATCACTCTCTTTTACCAGGTGACAGGAAGCGAAATGGTCAGGACCGACCTTTTTCAATACAGGAACTGTATCAAAGCAAATCGCCTCAGCATAAGGACAGCGGGTATGGAAAGTACACCCATCAGGTGGATTCGAAGGACTGGGAACATCCCCTGTAAGTATAATCCTTTCTTTTTTGGCCGAGGGTTGCATGGATGGTATCGCTGAGAGCAGGGCCTGCGAATAAGGATGCATCGGTGAGTTGTAAAATTCTTTTTTTGCAGCCTCTTCAACAATACGCCCCAAATACATAACCCCGACCCGGTCGGCTATATGCTTAACTACGCTTAGATCATGAGAAATAAAGAGAAACGTTAAACCAAACTTTTCCTGCAGCCTTTCGAGCAGGTTGACAATTTGCGACTGAATGGAAACATCCAGGGCAGAAATAGGTTCGTCGGCAACAATAAATTCCGGCTCAAGGACCAGGGCCCGGGCTATACCGACCCTCTGGCGCTGTCCACCGGAAAATTCATGCGGATAGCGGCGGTAGTGGTGGCTATCAAGTCCGCATTCTCTTAAAACTGATATAACCCGATCACGGCGTTCCTTACCCCGGGCAATACCGTGCACTTCCAGGGCTTCACCGATCGCTTCACCAATACTCATCCGCGGATTAAGCGAACTGTAGGGATCTTGAAAAATGATCTGCATTTCCTGACGCAGTTCACGCAGTTCTTCCTTGCTCACGGCCATGACATCCTTATCTTTGAACATAATCTTACCGGCAGTAGGTCTTATCATGTTCAAAATGGCCAAGCCGGCAGTAGATTTGCCGCAGCCGGACTCGCCAACCAATCCGTAAGCCTGCCCGGAATAGATTTTAAAGTCAATACCATCCACTGCCTTGACATAACCTGCCAGCCGGGAAAAAACTCCTGCTCTAATCGGAAAATACTTTTTAAGTCCCTCTACTGCAAGTACCTGTTGAGGGGTTTCCATTTATGTTCCCCCTTTTGCCTTCTGCTTCTGGTAGAGCCAGCATCTGACCTGGCGGCCCGGGTTTGTTTCAATCAGATCTGGCATTTCCTGCTGACAAATCTCCATTACTTCTTTACAGCGGGGATTGAAGGCACATCCTTGCGGCATAGCCATGGGATTGGGAACATTACCGGGAATAAAATCTAAAACTTCCTTTTCCTCATCCAACCTCGGCTTGGAGTGAATCAGGCCGGCAGTATAAGGATGTTTAGGATTATTAAAAAGGGATTCAACATCTGCATCCTCGACAATTTTGCCTGAATACATGACCACTACGTGCTGGGCCATTTCGGCAATTACTCCCAGGTCGTGGGTGATAAAAATAATCGACGTATTTATTCTTTCTTTCAAATCTCTCATTAGTTCAAGTATCTGGGCCTGAATAGTCACATCTAAAGCCGTTGTCGGCTCGTCGGCAATTAAAAGTTTCGGGTTACAGGATAAAGCCATGGCGATCATCGCCCGCTGGCGCATTCCCCCACTCAACTGATGAGGATAGTTGTCAAGGACTTCTTTTGGTCGCGGAATTCCGACCAGTTCGATCATCCTGGCCGCCTCTTTCCAGGCTGCTGAACGTTCAAGGCCCTGGTGAAGAATGATTGCTTCGCTAACCTGGTCTCCAATCTTATAAACCGGGTTTAAAGAAGTCATCGGCTCCTGAAAGATCATGGCAATGTCGTTGCCCCTGATCCGGCGCATTTCTCTTTCACTGACAGATAACAAATTTCGACCGCTTAAATAAATTTTGCCTCCCTCGATTTTTCCGGGAGGATAATAAATTAATCGCATAATACTCAAAGAAATCACGCTTTTACCGCAGCCTGATTCACCGACAAGTCCCACTACCTCGCCCGGTTTTACTTCAAATGAAACGCCATCTACGGCACGAATAACGGCCTCATCGGTGTAGAATGTGGTCCTTAAATCCTCAACCTTTAGCAACTCGCTCATTTATGCAACCTTCCTTTAATTATTGACACAAAAATAGTTACATATGTTACCTGTACTTTCTTGAACGGGGGTCAAGAGCATCACGCAAACCGTCTCCAAGCAGGTTAAAACCAAGGACCATTAATAAAATGGCCAGCCCGGGATAGGTAGTCAGGTAATGAGCTGCACGCATATACTCTCTTCCTCTGCTCAGCATCAACCCCCACTCCGGATCCGGGGGTTGGGCACCCAGTCCTAAAAAACCCAGCCCGGCCGCCCAGAGGATCGCTGTAGCAACTTGAAATGTAGACTGGACTATTATCGGACCCAGACAGTTAGGCAAAATATGGCGGACAATGATCCGTGAGTCTTTAATACCAAGCGATTTGGCTGCAGCAACAAAACCCTCTTCTTTGACCGAGAGCACAGAGCCACGCACCAAACGGGTATATATCGGTATAGAAGCGATACCAACCGCAATCATTACTCTTTCCACTCCAACCCCAAGAACTGTAACAACCACAATGGCCAGCAGAATTCCCGGAAAAGCAATCATGATATCAATGAGCCTTTGAATAAACAAATCAAACTTACCACCGAAATAGCCGGATAAAGATCCAACCGGAACTCCAACCACTAAGCCGATCGATACAGAAATAAAGCCGATCGCTAAAGATATTCGCCCCCCATGAAGAATCCTTGTAAAAACATCCCGGCCCTGCCAATCGGTTCCCAGTAAGTTCTCAGCTGAAGGATTTTGCATGGCATTAGCTAATTCAATTTTAGTTGGATCATAGGGGGTTAGCAGCGGGGCAAAAATTGCACAAGAAATAAACAAAGTTAGTATTGCCAGGCCAATCATAGCCATTCGATTGCATCGCAAATGGCGCCAAACCTGTCTAATTTCCGTATCACTTTTCGGGGTCTGCAGTTGGCTTACAATATCATTTTTTTTGTTCACTGAAATTACTTCACCTCCTGCGTACCGTAAGTGATCCGGGGATCGAGAAAAGCATAGATAATGTCTACTACCAGATTAATGGTGACAAAAAACACAGCCAGCACGAGGACGGCTCCCTGCACCACCGGGTAATCCCGGGCTAAGATCGAATCCACCATGAGACGACCGACACCGGGCCAGGAAAAAACAGTCTCGGTCAACACAGCACCACCGAGCAAAATCCCGAACTGCATGCCCATCACGGTAATTACCGGGATTAAAGCATTTTTCAGAGCGTGCTTGTAAGTAACTACCCGCTCGACAAGACCTTTTGAACGAGCTGTAGTAATATAATCCTGACGCAAAACATCGAGCATGCTCGAACGAGTAATGCGAGCAATCAGGGCGGTAGTGGCCAGCCCGAGGGTCAATGCTGGTAAAACCAAATGCTGCCAGGTTCCCATACCACCCGAGGGCAGCCAGCCAAGGTTTACCGCAAAAAGCAGTTGGAACATCAACCCCAGCCAGAAAACCGGTGCTGCTACTCCAACCAGGGCAGCCAACATGCTAAAATTGTCAAACAAGGAATAGCGTTTGGTAGCAGAAACAATCCCGGCGCTCATACCAATTACTGTAGCAATACCCATCGCTGTTACAGTCAGGAGTAAGGTATTCGGAAATCGTTCATACAGCTCCACAGTCACCGGTCTGCGGGTAAAGGTAGAACGGCCCATGTCTCCCTGCAAGAGGTTGGCAGCATAGACAAAATACTGCACATGCAAGGGTTCATCGAGAAGAAGCTCCGAACGAACCTGTTCAATATACGATTCACTGGCATGAACTCCGGCTATAGCCCGGGCGGGGTCACCAGGTATAAATCTAATAATGGCAAAAACAAGAATAGAAACCCCGATTAAAACTGGAACAGCAAGCAGTAACCTTCTAATAATGTAACCGTACACCTATAAATTCAACTCCCTGACAATAAATTCAGAGGGAGGGCGCCAGAAACGCTTAATCGGCTAATTCACCCTGCCCCTGAAAAACTCAGCTTATTAATTCCGGATTTGCTTTTCCAGAATTACTCTCCTTCAATATAGGCATTCCAGGCCGAGATGTTTTCCAACGGGTGATGAATTAAGCCTTGAACATTGGAAAGTTCGGCATTAACCTGACCTTCGTTATGCAGGAAGATCCAGGGTGCATCGTTCCAGATGATTTCGATAGCCTCATGGTAGAGTTCTTCACGAACATCCCTGTCCGGGGTTACCCGGGCCTCTTCAAGCAATGCATCGACTTCGTCGTCAGCATAGTAGGATACATTGTTCGAAGGAGGCCACTCATCGGAGTGGAACAGAGCATAAAGACCATAGTCGGCATCCAGTGTCACTGTTCCCCAACCCAGCATGTAAGCATCATGTTCAGCATCTTCCGGCGGCACGATCACCGTATCGAGATAGGTGCCCCAGTCATAAGTAGTCAGGCTGGCATCAATACCAATTTCAGACAACATAGCTTGAACTGTTTCAATTACTGTGTCATCCATCGGATAACGACCGGTCGGATGGTAGAGCTCCATTTCAAAACCATCTTCATAACCGGCTTCAGCCAGCAGATCCATTGCCTTCTCAGGATCATATTCGTAAGGGCCAACTTCCGTGTACCCAAAGATAGCCGGGACGATCGGAGCAGTGGAAGGTGAACCAACACCCTGGAATATTGTCTCAATTATCGCTTCTTTATCAATTGCATGGTTTAGCGCCTGGCGAACCCTGACATCTTCGAACAATTCTCTTTCCAGGTTATAACCGATATAGTTTACCCGTACACTATCTTCAAAAACTACATCAATGCCTTCTTCTGCTTCAAGCCGATCAATCTCAGCCGGGGGAACGGCCATAATAGCGTGGACCTCTCCGGTCTCGAGCATAATCACCCGTGAGCTGTCTTCTTCGACAAACTCAAAAGTGACAGTATCGAGCTCAGGAATGTTACCCCAGTAGTCTTCATTTTTCTCCATGGTAACCCGTTCACCGCGCTCCCATCCGGCATACTTGAACGGTCCGGTTCCAACCGGAGCTTCGACATTTTCGCCCTCCCCTAAGGCTTCCAGGGAAGCAGGGCTGTGCATACCGATAAAGGAATGGGACAGGTGGGAAGCAATAGGGGCAAATTCTTGTTCGAGGTGTAGTTTTACAATATATTCATCAACAACTTCCACTTCATTGATTTCCCCAAGCAAGAAAGCAAAAACAGCTGCTTCTTCACCTTCGAAGTCACCGGTAGCCATAAAGCGATCCAGGTTGTACTTGACCGCTTCAGCATTAAAGGGTTCACCGTCGTGGAATGTTACTCCTTCACGCAGGTGCAGCAACCAGCCATCTCCTTCTTCAGTCGGCTCCCACTCTTCGGCAAGCGCCGGCTCAAGAGTGCCGTCTTCCGCTAAATAAATCAAATTTTCAACCATGTGCTCAGCAACAGTGGCAGCCGGAGCAGACATCATCTTCAACGGATCAAGGTTTTCCGGTTCTGCCCCTATGGCAATCTTCATGTCCTGTGCAACTTCGACCGGTTCTTCAGGATCTACTTCTTCCGGTTCACAACCACTGATCATTAACCCCAACAATAAAGCTGGAATAATCAACAAAACTAAAAATTTTTTCATGCTTAACAAACCCCCTTTAGTTTTTTAAACGAATCGACCTGCAAGTATAGCTATTTTTAACCAGCTACCACCTCCACATATTATTACAAGCGCTTCAAGCTACATTTTATATTATTAACAAAATCTAAGCAATAGGTTAAAAATTAATGTCTTTCCAGGTAACAAAGCTCTGCGCAAGTTTTCAACACTTAGAACAACAATCCCTGCGTTAATAAAAATTTTTG
>PWHA01000233.1 GCA_003554685.1 Halanaerobiaceae bacterium | reverse complement strand
CTTGCCGCAGCCTGATTCTCCCACTATCCCGACGGTCTCTCCCGGGTCAACCTCAAAATCAACCCCGTCAACCGCCTTGACCACTCCTTCCTCGGTGAAAAAGTGGGTTTTTAAGTTTTTTACTTCTACAAGTTTCTCCTGATTAGCCAAGAAACTCACCTGCCCTTGCTAAAATATTAAGGAATTATCATAAATCCAGTTTTGATTATAAAAGTACATATTAAATTATATACAACAAAATTAAAAGTGTCAAATATAAGGAAGTAAATCCAGATTAATAAACCTGGTTACCGTATCTCGGGCTAACTATCACAGTCCACCATAAAGATACCTCCTGGATATCTTCAATTTTTCCAGTATTTTCACATTATCTGCAAGAAAGCGGTCCCGGGTCAAAAAGGGAGGTATTATCTCCTCGGGAAAGGGGTGAAGCCATTCCATAACTGCCAGCTCAAAATCACCTCTAAATAATTGGGCTGTATAGCTCTGCCAGTCAAGCTTTTTAAGCACTACGTCGCTACTCTCTTGCTCCAGCTCTGACCTGACCTGCCAGGCCAGTTCCTGATGCTGCTGATTGCCTCGATAACAAATTAATTCAACTTCAGTTTTATCCTCCCTATAATCTCTACCGGCAATTAGATAGATTTTACTGTCAGAGATAGGAAGTTCCTTTTCCAGCAGGCCGCTTTTTCTCAGTATATCCCGGTATCTTTCCTGCTGAAAGGAGTTTAGCTGAATAAAATCATAGAGCTGCTCTTCGATGGCCCTTTCTACTCCCGCTCTCCTGCGGGAATCAAAGACTGTAATTATTCCTGCTCTTTCACTGTTATCTGATATTTTCTGTAAATTGATAATCCGGCCGGGCTGAAAGTTAATAACTCTTAATTCATAGCGGCCGGCCTCATTATTATCTTGCAGAGGAGGATTCCTTTCACCTCTGGTTCGATTATAAAAAGCCCAGTTTTCCGCTCTGCCATCCCATCCTCCCTGATTTTTGACTGCCCTGCGGTCAACCACAGCAGCCCAGGGAGCCAGATCTGAGAATAAATAAATCAGATTATAATCCTCTTTCGGTTTGACAGTAAGTTTATTATACTCCCGCACCAGAATTCGCTCGGTCAGCCTGCTGTATACCTCAAAGGCTTCTTCAGAAGATAGGGTCTCCGGAATGCCATAACCCATTTCCTCTTCAAGAAAATCCTCCAGGGAGTTAACTCCAAAGATCACCTGCCAGAGATAACCGGCTCCGCTGTCCGGTATATCAAGAATAAGCAGCCTCAGTAGGCTGTATTTGACATCCCGGGCTTCAATCTCTCTGCCAGCTGCAAATCGGAATCCGGGAGAAATCTCAAAGGAAAATTCTTTCCTGCCATTTTCATCCTGCTGAATTTCCGGGTAATCAGCTGCCAGCTGGGGTTTTAACTCTTGGTTTTGATGATCATATTCAAAGAGAAAGTAGTAAAGTTTTGACAGCAGATAGTTTCTATTCTGCTCCCAGGTATAGTGTGGATCAAGCCCGACCAGGGGCACGGGGGCCAGAACCTGTGAAACCCTTTCCTGAAGAGATGGCAGCTGAAATTGCGAATCTTCAAGAGTCGCAGCTTCCTCAGTACCGAAAAATTCATTCGCCGCTGAAATACCTTCAGCAGCAACTCCTGTCAGCAGCAAAAACATAATAAATAAAAGGAGCAAAGCAGACACCTGAAATATTTTAATGAAATATGATTTGATATCGTTCCGGAAAGCAGCCATAGAGATCACCCCCCTTCTCTGCTGTTCACAAGAGATTCCAGCAGCAGCTCGGCGCTGGCCAGATTGGTAGCCAGCGGGATATTATGTACATCACAGACTCTGAGAAGAGCAGAAATATCAGGCTCATGTGGCTGGGCTGTCAAAGGATCTCTTAAAAAAATGACAGCTGAAAGCCTTTCCCTGGCTACTTCAGCCCCTATCATCTGATCTCCTCCAAGCGGTCCAGAAACCATTCTGGTGATCTTAAGTCCGGTCTCCTTCTGAATTCTTTTGCCGGTGTTTCCTGTAGCCACCAGCTGACACTTCTCCAGTTCATTCCGCCATTTGCTAACAAAATCTATCATTGCAGGTTTCTTTTTATCATGGGCAATCAGTGCTATTCTCATTAAACTTCCTCCCTGCGGCTGAGCCAGTCTTTCCAAGCCTTTGCTACTTTCTCTTTGAGCTCTGCTTTTGTGCTATTATTCTCAATAACCAGATCAGCCCTTTTCCTCTTTTCTTTTAGAGAGAGCTGGGCATTAATTCTTCTAAGGGCTTCTTCCCGGTCCAGCCCATCTCTTCTTTTCAACCTGGCAATCTGAATTTCAAGTCTGGCTGAAATTACCCAGGTTTCCTCGACCAGTTTTTCCAGACCGGTTTCAAAGAGCAGTGGGGCCTCAAGCACGATTCTGCTGCTCTCCCGGGCCTCCTCAAGCCGCCTTTCTATCTCTGCCAGGATGTGGGGATGGGTTAACTTTTCCAGCTGCTGGCGTCTATCTGGAGAAGAAAAAACAATTCTCCCAAGTTTTTTTCGGTCAACTTTACCATCTTCAGTCAGGATAGTCCTGCCAAAATAAGCCACAACATCAGAATAAGCCTCTCCTTCAGGTTCCAGCACCTGATGGGCAATTCTGTCAGCATCGATAATCTCAGCTCCCAGAGAAGCGAGTATCTCAGCTGCAGTGCTTTTGCCGGTCGCCAGACCTCCGGTAAGCCCCAGAGCCATCTTTATCCCCCTTAATTAATCAAAACATTATTTATTTCTAATATTATTCCAGTAAGCCTGGAATTGATAGCCGGTCAAAAATATGCCTGCAGAATTTTTCAAAATACTACAAACAAATTCTAAACCCTGTAACCTGTTGTTTTAATCTTTTTCCTGGCAGTCCGGACAGTAATGGGTGGAACGGCTCGCTATCCTGTCTTTGCTTATCTGACAGCTGCAGCGGGGACATTTTTCTCCATCTCTGCCGTATACCATCAGCTTTTCCTGAAAGCTGCCGGTTTCTCCCAGAGCATTAACATAATCACTGAAAGAGGTTCCGCTGTATTTGATACCGGCCTTGAGAACCTGATCAATACTATTATAAAGCCCGGTAATTTCCTCCCGGGAAAGTTCATCCGCCGGACGGGCGGGATGAATACCGGCCCGAAACAGAGCTTCATCGGCATAGATATTTCCCAGTCCGGCAATTTTTTTCTGATCAAGCAGAAGAGCTTTAATAGCCCGGCTGCTTCCCTTAAGGATATTTTGAAAAACTTCAGGTGAAAATTCCGAACTTAAGGGTTCGGGTCCCAACCCGGCAAACCCTCCCGCTTTCTCGGGGCTCTCACGCTCAATCAGGTACATCCTTCCAAATTTGCGAACATTATTAAATCTCAAATCAACGCCCTCTTTAAATCGCAGAATAATATGGGTGTGACTCTCTATCTCTTCTTCTCTCATCTTCAGCAGAAGTTTGCCGGTCATTCTGAGATGGATGATAAGCTGAAGATTGCTGTCAAGATCCAGAATTATATACTTACCCCGGCGGCCCATGGCGGTTATTTTTTTTTCAAGCAATCTCTCTCTAAATTTTTCGGGTTCCTCCGGATAACCAATAATCATCGGTTCCCGGATAATAACTTTTGAAATTGTTTTGCCGCAGAGCACTTCTCTTAATCCTCTTACAATGGTTTCAACTTCCGGTAATTCCGGCATATCAATCACCTCGTCCTCTCCTCTAACTCAGATTGGCATAAGCTGATTAATTTATATCTGGTATATCTGGAATAAATTCCTCAGCTCAGGTTGTACTTCTCTTTATCCTTCCAGTTAGGACCAACCTCCAGATCAACTATCAGGGGTACATCAATCTCATAGGCATCCTCCATCTCCGATTTAATAACCGGAGCAATATCCTCAAGTTCATTTCGCGGCACTTCCAGCACCAGCTCATCATGAACCTGCAGCAGCAGCCTGCTCTCCCACTCAGCCTCCTTAAGACGCCAATGGACTCTGTTCATGGCTATCTTCATGATGTCCGCTGCACTGCCCTGAATGGGGGTATTAATGGCCGTCCTTTCGGCAAAGGAGCGGCGGTGATAATTCTGGCTGTTAATCTCAGGTATATATCTCCTCCTTTTCAGGATAGTGGTAACATATCCCCTCTCCCGGGCCTCCTGACAGATATTATCCATGTATTCTCTGACGCCGGAGAATCTATTGAAATATTTTTCAATGTACTCTTCAGCTTCCTGCTGGCTGATATCAAGGTCATCTGCCAGCCGATAGGCACTCATTCCATAGGCAATGCCAAAATTTATCACCTTGGCCTTTCGCCGCATATTACCGGTTACCTCATCTGAGTTTACTTCAAAGATGCCCCGGGCGGTTTCATTATGAATATCTCCACCGCTGCGGTAGGTATCAAGCAGATTTTCATCCTGGCTGATATGGGCTAAAATTCTAAGTTCAATCTGGGAGTAATCAGCCGCCAGCAGAACCCAGTTTTCATCCTCTGGAACGAAAGCTCTCCTGATTTCCCGCCCCTCCTCACTGCGGATCGGGATATTCTGGAGATTGGGATTGGTGCTTGAAAGCCTTCCGGTGGCGGTCACCATCTGGTTAAAGCTGGTGTGCAGCCTGCCGGTCTCGGGATTCACCAGTGGAGGAAGTGCCTCCAGATAGGTAGATTTAAGCTTGGACCAATGGCGGTACTCAATTATCAGTGGAACAATCTCATGTTGATCTTCCAGTTTCTCCAGCACTGATATACTGGTGGAATAGCCGGTTTTAGTTTTCTTTATCACCGGTAATCCCAGTTTTTCAAAAAGAATTTCTCCCACCTGTTTGGGAGAATTTAAATTAAATTCCTCGCCTGCCAGACTGTGAGCTTTGCTGACAATCTCTTCAATCCTGCCGGACCATTTCTGGCTCAGTTCCTCCAGATAATCACAGTCCAGTTTGATCCCATTAAGCTCCATGGCTGCCAGAGGGTAGAGCAATGGGATTTCAATCTCCCGGTATAAATCATCCAGTTCATTATTCTCAAGCTTTGAGGTAAGAATTTTCTCCAGATACCGCTGTCTGGTAAGAACAAGTGCCAGCAGTTCCTGCTGCTCCAGGCCCTCCTGAACCACCACCTCAAGTTCCGACTCCAGCAGAGTTTTAAGATCAGGGACGGTACTGGAAGGTTCCAGCAGATAGCTGGCCAGCCTGGGTTCAAATTTGATGCCAGAAATCTCCACTCCGGCTTTGCCGGCCTCAATTAAAACCTCTTTCCCCCTGACTGTTCTTTTATCTATTGCTTTTTCTTCCAGGAGATCTGCAAACTCTTCTATCTCATCTTTTTCCAGGAAATAGATCTTCTTTTCATCCGGGCTTAACATCAGTCTACCGCTGCTTTTCACCGGCATCGAGTAATCTTCATGATATACAGCCAGATTAAGAAAACCTGTCTCCAGAGTTTTCTTGCGCAGTTCCTCCCTGTCTTTCTCAGTTAGATCCTCAACCAGGTTATAGTCCCCGGAAGTTAATTCCAGCCGGTCTGCTTCAAAACGGTCCAGCAGAGTGTTAAATTCCAACCGGGAGAATAGTTCATAAACTCTGCCCTCTTCATAATCACCCCACTTACAGCAGTCGGGATCAAATTCCACCGGAACATCGGTTTCGATTCTGCCCAGCTCCCTGCTCATCAGGGCCTGTTCTGAATTTTTTCTTAGATTCTCCCGGCGTTTTTTACCGGAAACCTCCTCTATGTTGTCAAGAACGGTGTCCATATCATTAAATTCTTTGAGCAGCATTTTGGCAGTCTTTTTTCCAATCCCCGGCACACCGGGAATGTTATCGGAACTGTCACCCATCAGACCTTTCATATCAATCAGCTGCTCCGGCTCGAGCTCATAATCGTCTCTGACTCTGGACAGATCGTAGGCCACAATATCACTGAGCCCCTTTCTGGTATACATGATCTCTATATTGTCCTCAACCAGCTGCAGGGCATCCCTGTCGCCGGTAATTATAACGACTTTAAAGCCCCGGGAGGAAGCCTGCTTTGCCAGAGTCCCGATGATATCATCGGCTTCAAAACCCTCTTTTTCATAAATGGGAATATTAAACTCTTCCAGCACTTCCCTGATCAGGGCAAACTGCGGCTTAAGTTCCTCGGGAGTTTCTTTCCTGTCAGCCTTATAATCCTCATAGGCTTCATGGCGAAAGGTGGGAGCTTCCTTATCAAAGGCCGCTGCCAGCATATCAGGCTCTTTATCATCAATCATGCTTAAAAGCATCCTGGTAAAACCATAAACTGAATTGGTATACTCTCCTGCAGAATTTGTCAGCAGGGGCAGGGCATAAAAAGCCCGGTGAGCCAGGCTGTAAGTATCTATCAGATATATTGTCTTTTTCGATTTATCCTTTTCCGATTTATCCTTTTCAGCTGTCACTCAATACCAGCTCCTTAATATATTCAGTAATATTTAATTTTATATTGCTCTTTTATATAATTTCCTGATAAAACCTGAAATACCTCCCTCCAGAAGATAAAGTTTGCTGCCGTTCCAGCCAAAAACTACATCACCGTCTTTATCAGTTCTGAAAACCTGAATATCTCTGTCTTCCAGTCTGGCAATTACTTCAGGAGCGGGATGGAAAATATTATTTTTACCTGCCTGAATCACTGCCACAGAGGGATCAACAATTTTAAGAAAATCTGCATTGCTGGAAGTAGCACTGCCGTGATGGGCAACCTTTAAAATATCCACCCGATTCAGCATATTCTGTCTAACCAGTTCTGCTTCAGTTTCGCCTTCAATATCTCCGGTTAAAAGAATTTTTAACCCCTGTAATTCAACTTCGAAAACCAGCGATAAATTATTTAAGCTTCCCACCAGAAATTCCTCTCTGGGGTGTAAGACATCAATTATTACCTCACCAATCCTGATCATATCTCCCCGATGAACTGTCCGATAATCAATTCCAAGATATTCAATAATCTCGAGAAATTTTAAGTAACTTTTCGCCCTGCTTTCAACTCCGGTAGTAAAAAAATAAAAAACAGGAAATTCTTCCAGGACCTGAATTAAACCGCCATAATGATCAAGATGAGGATGGGTGAGAAAAACAGCTGAAAGATTTCTAATTCCAGCTGATTTTAAATAACGATTGAGCTTATAATTCTGCTCCTGCTGGGGCAACCCACCATCTATAAGAATATCATAACCGCCAGGGTCGCGCAGTAAAATTGCATCACCTTGATCAACATCGATAAAGTGAATTTCAAAAATTTCAATATGATTCAGGGGGAATAAAAGTTGAATTATAAGAAGAGTTAGAATCAAAAAAGCTAAGAACAGCAGACCAGTTTTCTGTTTTTTAAAAATTACTTCCTTTGCCATAAAAAGCCTTCCCCTTCAACCGTTTATTAAATTGAGCCACTAATTTTCATCATGTATTTGTTATATATTCTTTTTATTACATAATATTCCTGCAAAATTAAAAAAACACCAGGCTAAATATCAGCCTGGAAATGAGAAGCCTTACTGAGAAAATATTTACTGTTCTCTGGTAATTGCTACCCCTATTAATCCCGGTCCGGCATGAACTGCCATCACCGGACTTATTTCCCCGAAATAAGTTTCTTTTACATTATCGAGGTTCCTTAATTTATTGTATATCTCTCTGGCCTCTTCTTCAGCATCAGCATGCATAACATCAACATAGCATTTTCCCTGAGAAATTTTATCTCTGGCTATTTCAGTCAGCCGCATTAAAGATTTTCGCCGTCCCCGGGCTTTATCAAAATTATAGTAAACACCATCTTCATCAATCGATATGATGGGCTTTATACTCAAAATTTCCCCAACAGTTCCGGTAATCTTGCCTATGCGTCCGCCCTTTTTTAAATATTTTAAAGTCTTAACAACAAAATAAACATCGATAGCCCCTACTTTGGCTTTAACCTTTTTGACAATCTCCTGAAAAGATAGCTCTTGCTGTTCGATCAGGTCACTGCAGTATAAAACCAGTCTTCCCAGCGCCATGGATAGCCCCTTGGAATCAATAACCTCAATTTCTATATTTTTTAGCTCCTCAGCAGCCATTTTCCCTACATTAAAGGTAGCACTCAACCCTGATGAAATATGGATAGAAATAATGTGAGTAAATCCCTCTTGTTCAAGTTTCTGATAGATTTCTTTAAATTCTTCAGGTCCAGGCATGGAGGTGCTGGGAATTTCCTGCTCAAAATGCTCATAAATTTCTCCGGGCTGGATATCAACTCGATCCAGGTATTCTCCCTCCTGATAAATAATTTTCAGAGGCAAAAAATTAATGCTTTTCTCTTCCATTAATTTTGCAGAAAGGTCGCAGGTGCTATCAGTTACAATAGCAATTTTTTCATCCATAATTACGTCCCCCTAATATCAAAAATTTTAGTAAAAGATGCAATGTATTATATTATAATTCTATCTTTCTGCTAAATAACCTGCCGACAACTTATATTTTAATCAGAAAACCGGTCTATCTTGTGCTGTAGCAAAAATTGTGCTATAATTCTTTAAAATAATAGCTGGATCAGGGGTATCCTGAAAGCATAAAGGAGTGCTAAAGATGAAGAAAGAAGCAGATTTTAATCTGGATAAAATAATCAGAGAAAAAAAATATTATTCCTCACCTGATAACTGGGAGGAACAGGTTTTATATTTTTTAATGGTGGATCGATTTGCTACCGGTAATGAAGAACAGCTCTACAGGCCGGAAATTGATTATGAAAATGCCATTCAGGACGAAAAGTCCCGACAGCGCTGGGAGGATTATGGTGACCGCTGGAATGGGGGAACAATTCAGGGAATTATCAGCAAACTGGATTACCTGGAAAATATGGGTGTAACAGCCCTCTGGCTCAGCCCTGTTTTCAAACAGGTCTGCTACGAAGAAACCTATCATGGCTACGGGATACAAAACTTCCTGAAAGTAGATCCTCATCTAGGGAGTGAAAATGATCTTATTGAACTGGTGGAAAAAGCTCATGAGCGAGATATTTATATCATCCTGGATATAATATTAAACCACTCCGGTAATGTCTTCAGCTATCAGCAAAAAGAAACTCCCTACAGGAATGAACCCTATGAGATTAAAGGATTTCATGATGAAAAAGGAAAACCCACTCTGGATCCAGATAACCCTGATTATGAAAGAGCCTGGCCTGAGGGAGGTATCTGGCCTCAGGAGATTTTTACAAAGCAAAGCTTCACCTGCAAGGGTGATATTACTGATTGGAATGCCTATCCTGAATATGTAGAAGGTGATTTTTATTCTTTAAAAAACATAAACACCGGAGAAGGACCCTTTCACAGTTTCGAGCCTTCCCGGGCCCTGAAATGCCTGACCGAGTGTTATAAATACTGGATTGCTACCTCAGATATCGATGGATTTCGGCTTGATACAGTAAAGCATATGGAGCCAGGAGCAACCAGATACTTTGCCACCGAGATCAAAGAATTTTCCCGCTTTCTCGGCAAGAAAAATTTCCAGATAATCGGAGAAATCACCGGGGGAATTGAGTTTGCCATAGATATCATGAACAAGACCGGGCTGGATGCTGCCCTGGGTATAAACCGCATTCCCGGCCTGATGGAAGATCTGGCCAAGGGATATCAGGTCCCCCGGGAGTATTTTGATTTTTTTAAAAATCATGATCTGGAAGGTGAGGACTATAATAAATGGTATCAAAATAATGTCATCACCATGTTTGATGACCATGATATGATTGTTCATCAGGGAAATAAAGCCCGCTTTGCCGCCGATAAAGATAAAGCCCTCCTGCTGGCCAATGCCATTTTTATCAATCTTTTTACTCCCGGAATACCCTGTCTCTATTACGGAACCGAGCAGGGTTTTGATGGCAGCGGCAATTCGGATAAATATGTGCGGGAAACCATGTTCGATGGAGAATTCGGTGCCTTCCGTTCCAGAAAAAAACATTTTTTCAATCCCGAACATCCTGTTTATCTCTGCCTGTCAAGGCTGGCTGAAATCCGCCAGGAACATCTTCCCCTGCAGACCGGCCGGCAGTATCTGAGAGAAATAGCCCGGGGAGACGAAAATTATCACTATCCTGAAACCGGGCCGGAAGAGGAATATCAAGGGGTTACCGCCTGGTCCAGAATTTTTAGCCAGCAGGAATACCTGCTGGCAGTTAACAGCAATCAAAACGAAACACTGAAAATCAAAGCAATGGTTGACAGCGACCTTCATAAATCCGGCGACATTTTTTATCGTCTCTATTCCTCCGATGACAAACAAACTGCAGCAGAAGTCGAAGTTCATGATGCTCCTGATAACAATACAGCTGTAACAATAACAGTACCTGCAGCAGGACATGTTATCTATCGTTTCAGAAAGAATGATGATAAACGAACAGGAACAAATGATAATTAAAAAAATGTTTTCACCAGGGCGTTTCGCTTAAATAATAAACCTGTTTAGTTATGAGGCCAGTCTATCCTGGATAAAGAGAGGTAGAAAGGGCAGCTCTGCCTTTCTGCGCTGCAGAGCATATATAGCTATAATACCTGACAGGCCTATAAGATCATAGGTCAAGGTCGGTGTGGTGGAGAGAACAGCAAAAACCAGCAGGCCCAGCCTCTCCCACCAGGCAGTCCTGATGAAAAAGAAATTTTGAATGCCGGCAGACCAGGCATACATGCCAATAAAGGCTGTTATAATCAGCCAGAGCAGCTGATACCAGGATACATCTATCATCAGCATCATGGGAGAATAGACAAAGATAAAGGGCAGAATAAAGGCAGCCAGGTCAAATTTAAAACCCAGAATGCCGGTCCTGATAGGATCACCCTTGGCCACCCCGGCCGCTGCATAAGCTGCCAGCCCCACCGGAGGAGTATCATCGGCCAGCACACCAAAATAGAGAATGAATAAATGAGCTGCAATCACAGGTATCCCCAGCCTGGTAAGGGCAGGGGCAATCAAAGTGGCTACTATTATATATTTAGCCGTGGTTGGCAGACCGAGCCCCAGAATCAGGGAGGCAAACATGGTAAAAACCAGGGTGAGAAATATGCTGCCTCCGGCAAAGGAAATAATTAAACTTGACATTCTTAAACCCAGTCCGGTCAGGGTAACCACACCGATGATAATTCCAGCACAGGCACAGGCAGAAGCTATCCCGATCATATTCTTCGCTCCATCCTCAAAGGCTGACAGCAGTTCTTTTAAAAATGCCCTCCCTACCTCCAGACTGCTAAAAAGCCCTTCCTGACTTTCCTGGGTAGGGTCAATCGGCAGATCCTTTTCCTGCACTTCCCCTCTTGTGAAATTCCTTCTTTTACACCAGCCAAAGATATAAAGTTTGGCTGCCAGACTGACAATTATTGCTGCAATAATGCCATAGTAGGCTGAAGCCAGCGGAGTTAACCTGATAGCCACCAGCATCCAGATCAGTACAATCACCGGTATTAAAAAATATATCCCCCGGAGAAGGGTGGGGAAAAAAGGATCCAGATCCTCCTTATCCATCCCCTTTAATCCTGTTTTTAAAGCCTGAATATGGACAATTCCAAAAATAGCTACATAGCTTAACACTGCCGGAATTAATGCCGCCTGAATTATTAGATAATAGGGAATCCCGGTAAATTCTATCATAATAAAGGCCGCTGCCCCCATTATCGGGGGTAAAAACTGGCCATTGGTAGAGGCAGCTACCTCAATCCCTCCAGCAACATCAGCTTCAAAGCCCATCTCCTTCATAATAGGAATGGTGAATGAACCTGTGGTTACTGTATTGGCAATGGAGCTGCCGGAAATCATTCCCATTAATCCGCTGGTTACAACAGCTGCCTTGGCCGGCCCTCCCCGCTGATGTCCCAGCCCGGCAAATACTGTTTTTATCAAATAATTACCGATTCCGCTCTGCTCCAGAACCGATCCAAAGAGCACAAACATGAAAACAAAGGTGGCCGAAACACCTATGGGAATACCAAAGATACCCTCAGTTGTCATATAGAGATGAGATATTAATCTGCGCAGGGAAAATCCTCGGTGAGCCAGAGGCCCTGGCATCTGGGGGCCAATAAAGGCATAAATAAGAAATATTAATGAGATCACCGGCAGGGGAGCCCCAATAGATCTTCTGGTGGCTTCCAGAACAAGTAAAACGGCAATTCCTCCCATAATCAGGTCCATTCTCTCTGGAATTCCTGCTCGAAAGGCCATTTCATGATGATTAAAAAACATATACAGGGTACTTATCAGACTTAATCCGATTAAAAAAATATCAATGACAGGAACTCTATCTTTATGGCTGCTCGATAGGGGATACATAATAAAAGCTAGAGTCATTAGCAGAGCCAGATGAAGTGAACGCTGCTGAAATGAGACCAGCAGCCCAAATCCGCTGGTATAAAAATGGAAAATTGACACTCCAATCGCCACCAGGGTGGCAATAACAGCCCAGAAACCGGTCAATTTTCTTTTTTTAAGTACTTTATCTTCAACTTCTCGGGCCAGGTCCTCTGTTTCGGAGGCTTGAGAAGAAGTTTTTCTATTTTTAGTATTCGATTCCATTCTATCCCCCCACAATAAATTAAAGCATGGAGCCTGCAGATGCCGGCTCCATGCCGGATTATTGTAAATATTTTCTCCTGTATCTAATTTCTATTAAATACTAAATATTACTGGTCAAAGTAACGGGCAGCACCTCGATGAAGTTCAATCGGCATACCATCCAGAGCTACTTCCACAGTAATATCTCTGGCTCGCTCATGAATTTCATACAGATAATCCAGATTATCAAATATTGCTGCTGTCATATTATAAACGGTATCGGAATCAAGGGCAGCGCTGGTTACAATCATGGCCAGTACGGTAACTGTAGAGACATCTTCATCCAGGCCATCATAGGTGCCTCCCGGTATGACTGCCTCCGTATAGAAAGGAAAATCTTCCATTATTTGTGCTGCCACATCTTCATCAATACTGAGAATTTTGGGATCATGTGTGGCGGCCAGATCCATCAGGGCTCCAGTGGGTATACCGGCTGTCAGGAAGGCAGCATCTACATGACCGTCTCTCAGCTGATCTACAGCTTCAGCAAAGGAAAGGTAATCAACAGTCATATCTTCATAGGTTAAGCCGTGTGCTTCAATTATCTGACGGGCATTAGCTTCAGTACCGCTACCCGGGGCACCTACAGCAATTGTCTTGCCTGCAAAATCGTAAACGGAATCAATTCCTGCACCCTCCAGGGTTACAATCTGAATTATTTCAGGATAGAGAACAGCGACTCCCCGAAGATTTCCCAGCTCTTCATCTTCGAACATCTCTGTGCCAGTTTTGGCGTAAAAGGTGATATCATTTTGAACTAAACCCAGTTCTACTTCTCCAGCCTGGAGTAAACGAACATTTTCAGTGGAAGCTCCAGTTACCTCGGCTGTGGCATTAACACCTTCTACATGCTGGTTGATCAGTTCTGCCATTCCACCACCAACAGGATAATAGACTCCACCGGTTCCACCAGTAGCGATTGAGATAAACTGGTCAGCTGCTGCAGGCCCACTTAAAATCAGAGCCAATCCTAGAAATAAAGCTAAAAAAATTGAAACTTTTTTCATGTAAAATTCCTCCTTCTCTCTTCTAATATTTTTATACTGCAATTAATTATAACAGAATAACAATAAAAATTCAAGATATATTGTAATTTTCTTTTATTTCAGATACCTGTAAACAGTTGATGTCATGGTAATTACAGCTTTATGTTTAATTTAATTCGTTAAAGTTTGAAATGATTATCCGCATGTTATTGAAACATCTTCCAGTAAAACATAGGGCAGTTTAAAATTCATTATATCTTCCCTTTCCCGGGAAAGGCCTGCTATTTTCTGAAGCATTTGATAAATATTGCCGGATATCATGACCTCCCGAACCGGTTTGACCTTACAGCCCCGGTCTATCAGCTGGCCGCCCTTAACAACCCCGGAAAAATCTCCGCTGACCGGATCTACCGAGCCGGAATAGCGATTAACCAGAAGCCCCCGCTCTATTTCGCTGATAAGCTCATCTCTGCTCTTCTTACCTCCAGAAACCATAAAATTGCTGGGAGCAATATCCGGAGTGCTTTGAGCTCCTCCACCGGCACGGCCGTTGGAGTTACGGCCAGCTCTGGCAGCGGTGTAGGCATTATAAAATAATTCCTGGAGATGACCATCCTTAATTACCGTCAGCCTTTTCTGAGGAAGACCTTCCCGATCAAATTTACCGGACCCCACCCCACCGGGAAGAGTCCCATCATCGATCACTGTTAAAATATCTGCTGCCACCTGTTTGCCGCTTTTATCTTTCCAGGGAGAAATGCCGTTCTGGACATTCTCAGAATTAACTGCAAAAACCAGAGGTCTAACCAGCAGCGTAACTGCTGAAAAGGGAGTTAAAAGAATTTCTCCTCGAAAACTTTCTATGGTATCTGCCCCCAGGCTCGCCAGCACCTTATCTCTTAACTTCCTGCCGCTTTCTGCCACATCAAGCTCTTCATAAAAACAGCTCACCTGATATTCCATATCAAAGGAGGAAACCTCCTCTCCCTCCCGGGCCAGAGCCAGGGCCTGGGTTTCAAAATAGGTCTGCCTGTCCTGAGAAATAATACCGCGGGAAGTTGCAATGGCATCATTGACAATGCTGGCTGAAAATCCAGCTGTATCAACGGTAACCCTGTCATCCTGTTTGATTTCTTTCATGAAAGAACGGGCACTTTCTATCAAGTCTCCCAGCTGAATATTTTCTGCCCTATCATCATAAATATCAGGAACTTCTTCCAGTTTTTCAGCTTCAGGCAGCCTGTTATTGCGATCCGGGGGAGAATTTTCTGCCATGACAGCAGCCTGCTTCATCAGCAGTTTCAATGAATTCTCATCAAGATCATTAGTCGAGGCAAAACCCATACTACCATTTTTAAAAACCCTGATTCCCACGCCCTGATAAATATCTGATTTGGGGAGTTGAAGATCATTTTTTTCAATAACTACTTCCAGAGATTTAAGCCGCTGGTAATAAACTTCAATATCATCCAGCCCCTTAGACCTGCCCTCTTCTACCAGTCTCTGACAGACTTCCAGACCATAACCACCAATTAAATTATCCTCCTGCTGAGCCCTTGTTTTATCCTGATTGTTATTCATTATTGCTGCCCTCCAATCGTAACCCTGCAGCGAAGGTAGGGACCACCGGCATCCACTTTGGCTGCCTGACCTTTACCGCAGTAACCCCGGCCTAAACCAAACTCAAAATCTCTGCTGACAGCATCAACGCTTTTGAGAACTTCAAAAGCCTGACCTGAAAGGGTTAATCCCTTGACCGGCTTACCAATTTTCCCTTTTTTAATTTGATAGGCTTCCAGCACATCAAACATAAATTCTGCCGTTGAGTCAGCCTGACCGCCCTGAGCCATACCTTTGAGGAAAAATCCGTCTTCGATTCCGGCAATCATCTCTTCCAGGTCACTTTCTCCCGGGAGAATAAAGGTATTGGTCATTCTAATCAAAGGCTCATCCCTATAGGTAAAGGCCCGGGCATTGCCGCCCGGTTCTGTCTCAAATTTTAAGGCAGATTCTCTATTGTGAAGATAATTCTTTAAGATTCCCTTCTCAATAATGGTTGTCCTGGTTGATCTGGTGCCTTCATCATCGATAATGACCCTGCCAGCAGCATCAGCAATATTGCCCTCATCAACCAGTGTCACCAGCTCACTGGCAACCTGTTCACCTATCCTGCCCTGAACTGCTGAACCTGACTCAACAAAATCTGCTTCCACAGTATGACCGATGGCTTCATGAGCCAGGACCCCAACTAAAGCAGGATCCAGGATTACCTGATACTGTCCTCCTGAAACATAGCCTGCCTCCAGGCGTTTTCTGACCAGCTCCACGGCTTTGTCAGCAAGGTCAGAAAGTTTCCTGTCAGCAAATAGTTTCGCCCAGCTTCCGGTCACCCCGTGGCTGGCATGCGCTCTTTCCTGCTGATTTTTACTGGCTCCGTAGGCCACCACCCCAATATCACATTTAGGGTCGAAAATTTCCACCTCAACTCCCTCACCAGTAACAATAATTTTACTGTCCTTAAACTCAGAATAGGAGACCTGACTGGCTATGATGTCCTCACCGGCTGCTCTAACCTGCCCGTCAGCTTCCATAA
Source organism: Halanaerobiaceae bacterium (assembly GCA_003554685.1). Classification (GTDB taxonomy): domain Bacteria; phylum Bacillota; class Halanaerobiia; order Halanaerobiales; family Halarsenatibacteraceae; genus T1SED10-84. The sequence goes on along the minus strand of PWHA01000233.1, from coordinate 6,416 downwards.
GCAGCTTAATCTTTCTGCCCAGATCAGGCTCCTGTTTTTGGTCCTGTCTTTCTTCAGCTAAATTAAAACTTCCCTGAACCGGCTCAATCTCAGCCAGCCCCTGAATCTTATTTTCTTTCAGAACTCCAGCTTCACGGGCTGCCTTTACCGCTTCAGCTGCTGCTGCCCTAAGTCCTTCCAGAGTAAGATCGGAAGTTGATACAAATCCCCAGCTGCCATCAACCAGAGCCCGGACTGCCACTCCGGATAAAGTGGTACTGACTGAGTCAGTTAAATTTCCGTTTTTAACCTGCAGTTTGAGGCTGTTACGCCGGTGATAGCGGAGCTCAACCCATTCCTGATTCTCAATAACAATCTGCTTTAGGAGCTTTTTGATATTCATTTTTGGCCTCCAGAATTTTTCTTGGATCTTCTCACAATATTAAACACAGGTATTTTCAGAACTCAGGCATCCTTTTGAACTGCTTCCAGTCTATCTTCATTTTTAAATTCATTCATCCGTTCAACCTGCAGGCAAAAAGCTTCCAGCCGGGCTTCTATCACCTGGGGAAAGGCATTTCCATCAGATTCGACTGCCAGAAAGGGAAGCCGGGCAAAGCGTTCTAAAGCTTTACTTCCCAGGCTATCTTTGCCTGAAAGTTCCAGTTTCATTTCTTCAAGTTTATCGGTTATAATTGATTCTGAAACTCGATGGTGCATGCAGCCAAAGGGCCCAATGGCCAGCACACCATCAACATCATCAACTACCTCTGCTATTGTGCCCCCAATCGTGAGAATAGTTTCTCCAGTAAGCTCCAGGCTTAAAAGCTTCTCACCTGTTTCAACAATCTCATCCACATCGATCAGTTTCTCCTGGCAGAGTTCTGAAGCTGCCAGTATCTGTTTGACATCCTTTTCAACTTTACGTTTGTAAAACCCTGCAAATTTATTAATAACACTAAAGAGAAATGATTTTTTACTGATCTCAGGCTTGTTTTGTATTAAATAATCAGCATAATAGATCCATTCTGTAATAGGCGTAACAATAGTTACAATCTCTCTTTCAGCCAGTTTTTCTACCAGGAACCTGCGGGAAAAACGATCATTGCGGACATAAATTTCTCCGGTCAAAGCAACCTTTTTAGCCTGACTCAGAGGTTTTTTCAGCCTGATCCGGGACAGTTTTTCAGCTTCTTCAGCTAGGATATCCTTGATTGTTCCCCAGGATTCTCTGGCCATTGCTGATATGATCCGCTGACGACTCCGTTCAAATTTATCGCCGGCCTCATCCCGATTTACTGCCAGAGCCAGCACTGCACTGTGCATATCACCCAGGACATCACCCAGTACCAGAGCCTGCCAGGCTCGTCTGCTAAACTCTATTCCCAGATCACTGTAGCCGGTATTAGAATTAAGCGATAAAACAGCCACATCCGATATTTTTTTCTTTTCAATCAACCGGCGCATGGAAACACTGTACTGACCCAAGCGGCAGGGCCCGCTAGACTCGGCCATGAAATAAACAATTACGTTATCAGCATCCTTTTCCTCCTCCACCCGATTTAACATGGTCCCCATTGTTAAAATATAGGGAAGACATTCCTTTCCGGTAGAATTTGCCCTTCCTCTTTTCAGTTCAGCCTCACCGGGCCTCTCACAGGGCTGAGCATTAACTCCGATATATCTAAAGGCAGCCGCCACACCTTCAGTGCTGGAATGTCCCATGGAGGGAATAAGGGCCTTAACTCTGGGATGATCCAGGGGCAGCCTGTCTCCGGAAGAAGTCAGCACCTTAATATCTCCATTTTCCTTTATAATCCGGGCAGGTTGAAATTCTTGAACTTCATCTATCTTTACAATATCATCAGATATTTTACGGTACCTGTCGACAATATCTAAAAAGGCTTCAATTCTGGTGTTGAGACCTACATCTGCTGTATGGCTGTCCAGTTCCAGTGTCAGGGTGGGCTTATCACCATTATCCTCCCGAAAATAATTAAGTAAAAAAGCATCGGGACCGCAGCTGAAGTTGGTAATATAGGTGCCAAATAACTGAGGATGCCGGCTGACATATTTACTCCCCTTTAGAATCAGCTGGCCCATCGACCAGTACATTCGGTTAAAAATTTCTTCGGCTTCTATTGGCAGCATATCAAAGGGTATAACCAGCTCACTCCGGGAAGCAAATTTATGAGGAATACCAAGATTGGCTTCGGAAGCAAAGGCATTATAGGGCCGACCAAAGATGACTACAGCTTTCTCCGTCGGATCCTTCTCCAATTCCTCGAGAACCTGCCTCCCCCTATCTTTCAAAGCCTGCTGAAACTTCTTTTGGGCTTTCAGGGCTTTTCCCCAGGCCCGATGGGCTGTTAATCTGTCGACACCCAGATATTTTGCTACCGACATAAACTTATCAAATGCTTCATCAAAACCATCTTTAAAATCCAGCACCGGAGCCAGCATGCGCTCCTCACTGAGTTCCTTCCAGGTGGCACTAAGATAATAGGGTTCAGCCTGTGCCATAGGGCAGATAATCCCCTCTTCAGGGCTGTTAGCCACATGTAAACCTTTAACCTGAGGTAGAAAAATGTAGTCAGGCTGCTTCTCTTCAATTAAATTATGCATATAGCCATGGCTTAGTTCCACTGGGTAACAGAAAGCCGCTGATTGCCGCTGTATTCCCTCTGAATTTGGGGTGTCAGGTAAAACCACCCTGTAGCCCAGTTCGGCAAAGAAATGGGAGTAAAAAGGGAACATTGTATGCACGGTCAGAGATCGATTTAAACCAACTGTACCCCGCTCCTTATCCTGATCAGGTTTAGCAGCAAAATCTCTAAAAACTATTCTTTCCCTCTCTTTAACCAGATTTAGATTGTCAATCTCAATATCCTTCGAGCCTTCACCGGTATTCATGTATTTACTGCAGATTCCTCCAAAGAGATGGCGTTCACCATCAATTTCCAGAACATTGATGCTGCATTTACGATCACAGTCAGTCTGACCACCCTGGCAGGTGAAACTGTCAAGATAGTTGACCTCTCTATCAGCCAGCTCTTTGAGATTAAAACTTTGTTCCTCCAGTCTTCCACTGGAAATTTTTTGAGCAGTTTCCAGAGCCGCACCAAAAGCCCCCATCAGTCCCGGTTCTGGAGGCACAACAATTTCTCTTCCGGTCAGGGCTGCCATGGCCATTGGAACTGCTCGATTATAACAGACCCCGCCCTGCATAAATATCCTGTCACCCATGGGGCGGTTGCCCCGAACCCGGTTGGTATAATTTAAACAGATGGAGTAAACCAGCCCGGCACAAATATCAGCTATGCTTAAACCTTCCTGAATAGCAGTTTTTATATCGCTACCGATAAAAGCAGAGCACTGATCATTAAAATTAGGAGGATTTTTGCCCTGTAAAGCTCTGTCGGCAATATCCCGCATCTCTACATTTAAAAATTCCTCTGCTGCCTCTTCCAGAAAGGAGCCCGTACCGGCTGAACAGGCTTCATTCATGGCATAATTGGTTGGCACCTGATTTATCAAATAGGTGTATTTAGCATCCTGACCGCCAATTTCAAAAATAGTATCGACTTTATCATCAAAATAAACTGCTCCGGTGGCATGGGCAATAATTTCATTCATTACAGATTCAGTCAGGGCATGAAGCCCGGTAATTCTCCGCCCCGACCCGGTAACACCCAGGCCGATTATCTCCACATTACAGTCTTCCAGCTGTTCTAAAATACTGCAGTAGCAGCTGCGAACTGCTCCCACCGGATCTCCCTCCGTGCGCAGATACTCCGACGCCAGAAGAGCATTATCCTCTTCCCTAAGCAAAACAGCTTTGGTTGTAGTTGAACCAACATCAACCCCCAGTAAACAGCGGTCACCCTGTCTGGCCTGATCTCTGTTTATATCATGAAAGGTGACCCGGTCAGCAAAATCTCGAAGTGGAGGGTGCATATCAAAGGAGTCTCTTTTATCGGCCAGCAGTTTCTCGGAATACAGCTTTCTGCCGTCCTGAAGTGCTTTCAGGGCAGCGCCCAGAGCTTCAAAGTAAGCTGCTTCCTCAGGTACTATAACTTTCTTCAGGCGCTCCTGCAGAAAGTTAACCATCACTTTGTTGCGGCTCAATCCTCCTACCAGCATAACCCTTTCTGCCTGGCATTTATACACCAGTTCCATTATTTTATCTGCCATCATCTGACAGAGGCCGGCCACCACCCGCCCTTTATCCTTGCCCTTATTCAAAGCGTGGGTGCAGTCACTTTTACAAAAAACCGAACAGCGCCCAGCTACCTGATAGGGGTCATCATTTTTAGCTATTTCTACTGCTGTTTCCACTTTTAAACCCATGCGCTTTATCTGCTGCTGGAAAAACTCTCCGGTTCCTGAAGCACATTTGCTGCCGGTATAGACATTGGCCATGCTTCCATCTTTATTCAGTTCATATACCAGAAAGGTTTCTCCTCCAGCACTAACAATGGCATCAATCTCCGGGTATTTATCTTTTAGATATCTGTAGGCAATTTCAGTTGCTTCGGGTTCAGATATCCGCGGTGCATTAAGAGCCGACTTAAATTTTCTTCCGGTCACTGTTATTTTTTCACCGGCCATATCGCGATCTCGATATAGGTCTGAAAGACGGGAGCGAACATTTCCCCCATGCTGTTTTATTGTATAATCAACCAGTTCAATATCTTCATAACTGAAATTTGCCTCACTGTTTTTCCTTTCCAGTTCCACTATCTTTATATTGGTAGCGCCCAGACATATTCCAGCTGCTCTCATTCTGATTATCAGCTCCTTTAAATATAATTTTTTGGCTATTTTTGATCAATTAAGTGCTATAGATTTATATAGAAGTTAAAAAACCGGGAGATGATTAAAACCAGATAAAATTATTTAATCATTAATTATTATATCATATATAGGAAATTAATAAAGAAAAACCGCTTCATCTTTTGAAACAGAAGCGGTTTTTAGATAATATAGTTTTTTCCTGTCTGCTTTACATAAGATGAGAAAGAAAAATTTGCACGGACATAAAATAGATTATCAGTCCGGTAATGTCCTTTAAAGTGGTGATAATAGGATCCGAACCGGCAGCCTGGTCAAGATTTAATTTAAAGAGAATAAAGGGTATTAAAAATCCAAGAGTGCTGGCAAGGGTTACAGTGAGGGCCAAAGAAATCCCGACGGCCAGCCCAAAGCCCGGTTCTGCCTGCCACCAGTAAGCAATAATGCCGGCCGGCAAACCCAGCAGGGTACCCATTGTAATTCCCACAGCCATTTCCTTGAAAAAATACCTTAAAAAGCGCCTGACATTAATATGTCCCAGCACCAGGCCGCGGGCAAATATTGTAGAGGACTGGGTACCTACATTTCCTCCCATATCCATTATTAACGGAATAAAAATTGCAACAGCTGCAATCGCTTCCAGGGTTTCCTCAAAACCTTCAATCACCACCCCGGCCATTAATCCTCCCCCTAAAGCTATTAAAAGAAAGGGTATTCTGACCCGCCAGATTTCAGGTAAAGAGCCATCTATGACCCGGCGGCTCTTTCCGGCTTCCTCCTCTCTCAAAGCAGATAAACCTGCCATTTCAAAAATATCTTCGGTAGTCTCTTCCTCAAGTACATCCAGGGCATCATCAACAGTTACCAGTCCGACCAGTCTGTTTTCTTTATCTACAACCGGGACAGCAAGCATATCCTGATCCTGGAGAATCCGGGCAACTTCCTCCTGATCCATGGTTGTTGTTACACTGATGGGATCATCATCCATAATTTCCTCAATTTTTTGATCAGGTTCAGCCATCAAAAGATCTTCCAAGGAAATTGTTCCTTCCAGAATCCGGGTCTGATCAGTTACATAGATATTATAAATTGTCTCTTTTTCTTCACCAACCACCCGCAATTTTTCAATGGCTTCCTGAACTGTGGTTCCCTGGCGGAATCTAACATATTCTGGAGTCATCATTCGACCTGCTGTTTCATCTTCATAACCAAGCAGTTCTGAAGTTTGATCCCTTTCTTCCTTACTTAAATTCTGCAGCAGTTTTTTCGCAACCCGGGCTGGCAGCTCATCCAGCAGACGAACCCTGTCATCAGGAGCCAGTTCTATAAAAGTTTCGTTAGCTTCAGATTCAGCAAAATCCGTGATTAATTCCTCCTGAAGCTCAACTTCCAGTCTTTCAAATAGATTCATGGCCAGATCTTTATTTAACAACCGGAAGCAGATGACTCTGAGATCAGGATCCAGCTGCCGCATAAGCTGCACCAGGTCGACCAGATCCTCTTCATTTAATAGGTTTTTTAAGGCTGAAATGTTTTCTTCAGCCAGCATTTTTAAGGCTTTTTCATAAATTGGCATCTATTTCACCCCTTCCTGAATAAAATCAAATTTCCAGCTTTTCGATCTCCTTCAAATTCAGCTGAGT
>PWHA01000112.1 GCA_003554685.1 Halanaerobiaceae bacterium | reverse complement strand
GAGGAGTTTGCTGCATGAAAAACTGCGCAATCAAAATTGATAACGCAATCAGCAGTAAATAAAAGCCTATATTCTTGGCGAATTTCTTCAAATTGCTGATCCTCCTCTCCTAAAAACATACATAAAAGAAACTTAGTAAATATAAAATAATTCCGTAATACAATTATTAATTCCGATAATAACATCATTTCCGGTGATTTGCTGTCAAATTCCAGTAATTCTGCTGCTGATAGGGTCTGGTTCACTGCTGAATCTTAAAGCCTTTCAACCACCGGCAGCAATTGCTGTTTTATGGTAAATAAAAACAATTTATTTCGGTAAACCGTCTATTACACAGTTAACCATTATAGCACAAGTCCCTGACTTTGTAAATATAATACTCAACATTGTTTGAGTCGTTTCTTTGCAAGGTTTATTGCACGGTTTTTCCTGGGTTTGGGGGCCTCCCCCTTTTAAAAGGGGGAGAAAATCCAAGAATTTTCCATTATATGTTTTTTAAATAATTAAATACACTGACTCTTACCCTAACTTCCTGCCTATAGTCTAATATGGCAAAATCTCTAATTTATAATCACTTATGCTGCAATTATATTGCCGCATAAGTTTTACTGATAATTTTTGCAGTACAATAACTTCTTAAAATTTTTAAATGAATCTGAGGGGGCTAATAACCCAATTATTATGGGGTGATTGGCTCTTTAATTAGCTATTTTTAGTTATACATTTCTTCCTTCAATACTCCTATAAAGGGGAGGTTGCGGTACTTTTCAGCAAAGTCCAGACCGTAACCGACAACAAATTTGTCGGGAATCTCAAAACCATTGTAATCAATCTCTATATGCTTCATCTCCCGTCTTTCGGGCTTGTCAAGCAGGGTGGCTACCCGAACCGAAGCAGGATCTCTAGTTTCTAGTAGCTTGACGACATGCTTTAAGGTCAGGCCGGTATCGATGATATCCTCTACAATCAGGATATGGCGGCCGCCAATGTCATCCTCAAGGTCTTTCAAAATCCTGACAGTACCGCTGGATTCCGTTCCACTACCATAACTGGAAACATCCATAAAATCAAAGGTCACCGGCAGATTGATATTGCGGGCTAAATCTGCCATAAAGATTACTGCCCCCCGGAGAATACAGACCAGCATAAGTTCGGTGCTGTCCTTATAATCTTCGGTAATCTGCTCTCCCAGTTCGGCAATCCGCTGCTGCAGTTCTTCCTCAGAGATTATTACTTCGGCAATGTCCTTCTTCAAAACTTCCAGTTTCATTTACCTAAAGCCCCTTTCTTCTTTGTTATAATGATATCATTTTTAACAGCAAATATCATTAAAAATATCATAAAGTTATCGATTCTGGTAGATTTTCATTAAATTTTCACTAAATACCTCATCAATTAATTTAGATATTGCTGGTTAATAACTGGCTTTCTCTCATCATTGGAAATATTGAGAATTAAATATTCGGCTGGTATTCCAGCCTGAGAACCCTGTCGGTATCCGGGGTAACCCTGAATCTTTCGTCCAGTCGCTCACCTGCCAGCCAGATGATCCGGTCTCTACTGTCAGTTATTACCGGAAGTCGATCCCTCTCATCCCGGGGGATTTTGTTGTTTATCAGATAATCCTTGACTTTCTGGCTGCCTCCCAGACCCAGGGGATAAAAGCAATCACCGTCCTGACGGCTGCGGATCCTGAGAGGCCAGGTAAAGCTGTTGAAATCAATCAGGGCTGTGTTTTCCCGGGCAGTCAGGCTGCGCCAGTTTCCCGGTAGTTCTCTGTCTTCGACCCGAAGGCTGGAACCCCCTGGCAATTCAACCCGGCCTTCCCCTTCCAGAGTAAGGTCAAAGCGAGAATTTCTGGCCTGTAGGGCCTGCCAGATCCTGTCACGGAAAGAAATCATACCATATTCCAGCCTTACCAGCAGGTCCCGGGGAAAATCATAATCACGGGCTGGTTCTTTACCCCCACTTTCAGCTTCTTCCTCAACTATTTCCAGCATCAATTCATAGTGCTGCTGATAAAAACCTTCGCGGGAATCCAGCAGCCTGGTTATAATACACCTCAGAAGTCTTTTCTGGAGAACCGGATCCAGGTTGGCTATCTCCTGGCAGTTAAAATCCAGGCGGTGCTCTTCTTCCCGAATAACCAGATCCTGATATAGATTGGCGGTCACCCTGTCAAGAAAGCCGCTTTCCTCGGCAATTAACTCTGCTGTAGCGGCCAGATTTTTTTTCAGTTCGGGATTAAAATGCTCCTCTAAATAGGGTATCAATTCATTGCGAATCCGGTTGCGGGAGTATTCCAGGCTGAGATTGCTGCGATCAATTCTGGGATCCAGATTGCGTTCCCGGCAGTACATTTCAATGCTGGAACGATAGAATTTCAACAGGGGTCTTATGATTTTCAGATCCCTGTAACGGCCAGTGGGAGTGATACCCTGCAGACCCTTAATGCCGCTGCCTCTGATGAGATTAAAAAGCATGGTTTCCACCCGGTCATTAAGCTGATGACCTAAAGCCAGGATACCACAGTTAAGCTGACGGGCATACTTGTAATAAAAGGCCCGGCGAATCCTGCGGGCCAACTCCTCAACTCCGGCCTGAGTATTTTCCTGTATTTCAGGAAGATTAATCCTTTCTATCCGGCAGCTGAGCTGTCGCTCCTGACAGAAGCTGCGGACAAAATCGGCCTCAGCCCGGGAGTCTTCCCGGATGCCGTGATCCAGGTGAAAAACAGCCAGTTCCAGCTGCTCTTCCTTCCTGAGGCGGTAGAAAAGATCCAGCATAGCTAATGAATCCGGACCTCCGGAAACTCCCAGCAGAATTTTGCTGCCGGGCTGAAATAAATTTTGCTGCCGGCAGTAAGATTTAAATTCAGATAGCAGATCCACAGATTTCTCGCTCCTCCAGGAAATAAAAATATAAGATTTAAAAAAGGAATAAAAAAATATTCTGGCTGAAGATTTTAAAAGTTTTTTATCTGCCAGAAATTATAATATTACTGCTAACTCAAAATTGATGGCTTTATTACTGGTTTTGATGCTAATGATAAGTTTCTAGATTTTCCGGAATTCTCCTGCTTTAAGAGTATTAATTTGCCTGCTTGAGAAATTTTCCTTCCTTAGAAGCATTAATTTGTCCGGGAGATAAATTTGTCAGTAATATCTATACTGTCGGGCTAAATTTTCAGTTCTTCCCGGAGCAGTCCGTAAAGAATATCCTGCTCGCTAACCCTGATTCCGGGAAGCTGAAAATATTTCAGCAAAGCTGCCAGGATTACCGTGCCGGCGGTGATGATATCGGCCCGGGCCAGCTGGAGGCCGGTTATTTCCTGACGTTCTTCCAGGGTCCGGGAAGCAAATAACTTGATTAAAGTTTCTACCTCTTCCCGGCTGAGGTAATACCCTTCAATAAGTTCCGGACGGTAAGTGGACATCTCCTGCTGAACAGCAGCCAGGCTGGTGATGGTACCGCCGACCCCGACTGCCCCGGGAAAAGCAGGAGATTTACCAGAGGTAGTATCAGGCTCTTCAGAAACTTGAAAGGACTCCTTTGAACCTGCTCTGGGTTTGCTGACTTCATCCGGTTTGCCGGATTTTAGTGAAGATTTTCCGTTTCTAGGCAGAACTGATCTTTCAGGTTTTTTCAAAGTAGATAGCTGAGAGCTGGATTCAAGAAGATCAGAAGCAGCCTCTTTAATTCTGGAAATTTCTTTTTCGGTTATTGGACGGGCGGGGTCAGTAATGAAGCGTTCGGTAAAACGGACCGCCCCCATCCTCAAGCTGACTGGTAAAATGCTGCCAGATTTTTTGGTGATGACCTCGGTGCTGCCGCCGCCAATATCAATTACCAGGCCACCGGCGGAGTTTTCAAGTCCTGCTGAAGCCCCCCGGTAAACCAGTTCGGCCTCCCGCTGACCGGAAATTATCTTCAGCTCCAGTCCGGTTTCAGCCACAATCTTTTCCGCAAACCGACCGGCATCACTGACCTCTCTCAGAGCGCTGGTACCCACCATCCGGCAGCGGGATACCTGATATTCCTGCAATTTGTTTCTAAAATTCTTCAAAGCTGCTATCGTTCTGTCCAGAGAATCTAAATTTAATCTGCCGCTTTCTTCAATTCCGGCTGCCAGTCTGGTGGTTTTAAGGTCATAATAGATTGGTCTAAGCTCCACCTCCCGGGTACCGGAGGCCTCCAGGGCTACAGCCTCTCGGTCTGTTTTCTGGGAAAAAGAATCCGCAACTTCAGCTATTAAAATCCGGCAGGAGTTGCTGCCAATGTCCAGGGCTGCTGCCCGAAGAGGCCGGTTCCGGCTGGTTTTTTTCTCTTCAGAGAAAGCTGTCATATTATCCTTCCTTTGCTGATAATTTTCTGGAAAACTTTTTACAATAACGGCAGAGAAAAAGGTGACTCAGCCTGGCGGCCACCTCAGATCCTGCCGGATTTGCAGATCCGGCATAATAATGAGCAAAGTGAGCATGAAGGCATTTCAAACCGCCCCTGTCCTTAATGCCACCGACTCCGGAATTCAACAGAGTATCCAGCAGATCCTGAGAAATTTCTTCTGCTTCTTCCCGATCACCGGGACTCAATAATTTCCGGCGCAGAGCGGCATAGGCCTGATGAGCCTTATCAAGCCTGCAGGCAAAATCCTGCTGGTTCTGATAGCGAGCAGTCAGTTCCTCCAGCAGTCCCCTGTCCTCGAGGCGACTGATTCTCTCCCGCAAAACCGGACAGCTCAACCAGAAAATTGTGGGAGATATCAGTACAGGAGAAAAGGGTTTAAGCAAGAGCAGCTGAGGAAAGCCGGCAGGGCATCTTTTAACAATCCTGAGAACCCTGATTATCTCTGAGTCTAGCTGGGCTACTATGATTTTTTCCTCTCCCGGACCGGGCTGGTTAATTTCCAGTTCTATTTCCTGGGTGTTTTCTGGAGAAAGTTTTCTGAATTTATCAGTATTTTTGCTGCAAGAATTAATGTTTCTGGCTCTGCTTTTCATCGGCAATCACCTGTTTTATGAACATTTTCATTTTGAATTCTTTTTTATTGGAGCTACTTGAACTCTTAAAAGAAGCTTTGAAGTAGAGGCTTTTGAAGAATCTTTAATATTCCCTGCCGGTAAAATAACAAAAAAACACCCCCGAAACGGGGGATGCTTTAAGTCAGGGCAATAATATAAGTCCAGATTATTAAAAATAATATTTTCAGTATAATTAGAATAGTATTTTCAGTATAATTGGGGATATATATAGTGTGTAGTTAGTGTGCAGTGTACAAATGGTATTAGTAGGCAGTTGGTATAATTTGCAATTGGTTATTATAATCTACAATTAACTTTCAATCAATCACAGGCATTCCAGTAAAATAGGGCAAAGCTAATGGACTGCTGCCAAAATCACCTGTCAGTTTTAGGCTGAGTTTTTAATTACCCCCGCCGTTACCACCGCGCTTTGCTTCTCTACTTTTAATATCCTGCTGACGCTCGCCGGATTGCTTGAGGAAATCATCCATTTTGTCCTCAAAGGAACGTTTTGGAGCATGGTCAATCCTGTCCTCAGGATCCTCCAGCTGTTTGATTGAAAGCCCAATTTTGCCATCATCGTCAATGTTAATGACCTTGACCTTGACCTTTTCATCTTTCTTAAGATAGTTAGTTATGTCTTTGACATAGGTATTAGCCACCTCAGAAATGTGAACCAGACCTGTGTCACCTGTGGGAAGTTCAACAAAGGCTCCAAAATTAGTTATTCCAGTCACTTTTCCTTCTACAGTTTCTCCAACCTCAATCGACATACGTTAAATATCCTCCTTAATAATAATAT
>PWHA01000044.1 GCA_003554685.1 Halanaerobiaceae bacterium | reverse complement strand
TGTCCTGATAACTCCCCTGACGCCGCTGCTCCCGGGTGAACTTCAGCATACAGGGATGTTTGGCAATAACAGCATTAAATCCGGGGCTGGAAACAGCTTTTTCGACCATTTCCTGCAGGCGATCCTGGGCATAGGTGTCGGTTTCATAAATTTCTTTCACTCCCAGCCCTTCCAGCACCTGGCGGACCGGTATGGCCTCGATCTCCTGATTGAAGTTCCGCCCGGAAGCCGGGTGATCCTGATGACCGGTCATAGCAGTGGTGCCGTTCTCCATCAAAATCAAAGTCAGATTGTGATCGTTAAAGACCGCATTAACAATCCCGGGCAGCCCGGCATGAAACATGGTGGAATCACCCAGGAAGGCCACCACCTTTCTCTCCTCGTTGAAGAGAGACAGGCCGGCTCCGGTGCTGGTAGAATGCCCCATCGAAAGCAGAACCTCTCCCATCTCATAGGGAGGGAGAAATCCCAGAGTATGACAGCCAATATCAGCCACCGTTATATCATGCTTATCCAGCGCCTTTTTAATGGGATGAAAGGCTGAGCGGTGGCCGCAGCCCGGACACATCTGCGCAGGCCTGGGTGAAATTGGCAAAGAACGCTCTTCAGTTTCCTCTTCCGGCAGCAGATCAGGCCAGCATCTCCTTAAAACCCGGGCAACCTTGTCAGGGGTATATTCACCCATCCAGTCTTCGATACCCTGTTTGCCCAGGATTCTACTTTCTATTTTCTCATCAAAGGCCAGGCTTTTAATCTGCAGCTCCAGCACATCATCCAGTTCTTCCAGGATTTTAACCTCCTGATGCTCCTTCAGAAAAGACAAAATCAACTTTTTATCCAGTGGTTGAATCAGCTCCAGTTTTAAAATGTCGGGTTTGTTCTGGCGATCATCATCAAGATCCTGCAGCACATCCTGCAGCGAGAGATAGGGCACCCCGGTGGTGATAATGCCCCTCTTTTTATTATCATTATCTTCAATCCGATTGAGATCAGAACTGCCGGCATACTCTCTGACCCTTTCCCATTTATTAATAGCCCGGCGTTTCATGGGAAAAACCTCCCTGGTAATAGGAACATAGGGGCCGTTTTCACTGGAGAAACGGGGCTTATCATCAAAATCCAGTGGTTTCCAGCCGCCAAAAGAGACCTTCTCCTTGGCATGACAGACATGGGTGGTCAGCCGCAAGATAATCGGCATTTTCTCCCGGCGGGAAATATCAACGGCTTCAAGATACATCCGGTAAACCTCCTGAGGAGTAGCCGGCTCCAGCATCGGAATATAGGAAAGCTGGGAGTAGTGCCGGTTATCCTGCTCATTCTGAGAAGAATTGGCTCCGGGATCGTCACCGATGACAACCACCATTCCGCCGGTAAGCTCCATCAGGCTTAACTGCACAAAGCTGTCAGCTGCTACATTTAAACCCACGCTCTTGAAGAAAACTGTGGAAAGATGGCCGTTGATCGAGGCTCCGAAGGCCAGCTCGGTGGCCACCTTTTCGTTGGTGGAAAACTCAAAGTAAAAGGGCCTTTCCTCCCGGGGGATGGCCTTGATAGCATCGGCTATCTCCGGTGTGGGAGAACCAGGATAGGCCGAAACAACCCTGGTTCCGGCCTCCACCATGGCCCGCACCAGAGCGGAATTGCCTATCACAATCTCTGACTGCGCTTCTCTGGCCAGCATAACATCCTTCAGTTCTTTCATCAGATCACTCTCCTCTCAGAAGTTATCCTGCTGTAATTTTTTTCTGCTGTTACATAAACTTCTAGATGAAAAATTAAATTCCTCTGACGGCCCGGTATTTTTTGATAATTATTATTGTTAAACTCCAGAATTATTCTTAAATTAATGAGCTGAATAATCTCCCCGGACAGTTTGACCTGTTCCCCGGACCCCGGGTAAAATTCTTTTAAATTTTATCAGCTGCCTCCTGATCAATTATCAGGGTAACCCGGGGGTGAACCTGAAGAAAGGAGGCCGGAAATTCGGGAGATATCCTCTTTTTCATAAGCCCCTTCACTGCCCAGGCCTTGGACCGGCCGCTGGCCAGCAGCAAAATACGGTCGGATTTTAAAATTGTGCCCATGCCCATGGTCAGAGCCTGACGGGGGACCTCCTCTTCCTCCTGAAAAAAACGTTGATTGGCCTTAATGGTTTCTTCCGCCAGTTCAGCCAGATGGGCATGGCTTTTGAGTTCTTCAGCCGGCTCATTAAAACCGATATGACCGTTACGACCAATCCCCAGCACCATTAAATCTATTCCTCCGGAGGCAGCTATTTTATTTTCAAAACGATGACATTCCTTCTCTATATCTCCGGCAGTGCCATCCAGAAAATTTATATTTTCCTCTTTGATATCGACCTGCCGGAAAAAGTTCTCTGCCATATAATTATAATAACTGCGAGGATGAGTCCGGTCCAGCCCCCGGTATTCATCCAGATTAAAGGTTGAAACATCTGCCAGAGTGAGAGCCTCTTCCTGATGGAGTTTCACCAGCACATCATACATTCCCAGGGGAGTGCTGCCGGTGGGAAGTCCCAGATTGCAGTCCGGCTTTAACTCAATCTGACCCGCCACATAGCGGGCAGTCCTCCGGCTGAGCTTTTTGTAGTTATCGGTAATAATTAACCTCATGCTATCATCCTTTCTCTGAGATATTATCAGTTCTGAAACTTATCTATATCGAAATAGAGCCTTTGTTCAAAAGATAATTTTGCTTTTTTTGTTCTTATAGTTCCTAATAGGTATATTCCTTACCCAGTTTAACCCGGAACTTATGATCTTCATGACGGTAATAGGCTCTGGTCAGCTCCACCGGCCGACCATCGCTGAGATAGGTCTGCTGTTCAAAATAAAGCGCCAGTTGCCCGGATTCAACCTCCAGATCAGCAGCAATCTCACCCACGAGAGCTACCGGTTCCACCGTAGCCCGGGCTTCTTTCAGTTCCAGGGCATAATTTCTGGCAAAGATATCATAAAGTGAGCTGTTCTCCAGAGCGTCAGGTTTAAGTGCCGGGCAAAATTTAACCGGAATCCTCACCTGTTCTCTTAAAACCGGCACATTTTCCAGGCTTCTCAGGCGTATAAAATCAAAGATTGCTTCCTGGTTTTTTAACTGCAGTTTCTCCTCCTCTTCAGGAAAGGCCTCCCGCTTTTTCCAGCCGGTTACCCGGGAAGTTATGGAAAAACCTCGATTCTCCATCTCCCGGGAAAAGCTGGCCAGCGGTGAAATTACCTCCACTTTCTTATCCCCGGCAACAAAGGTGCCCCTGCCCTGCTCCCGGTAAAGATAATTTTTCTGGACCAGGCTGTCAAGAGCCCGGTGTGCTGTCATGCGACTGATCTCAAGCCTGCTGGCTATTTCTCTTTCCGAGGGTATTTTTTCTCCCTCCTTAAGCCAACCCTCCCGCAGCAGCCTCTTGATTTCCTCTTCCAGCTGATAATAGAGGGGCAGCGGGCTCTCTCTCTTTAGCCTGTCAATATTCTCAAACATTCCTATTCCTCCCATTGGATATGTGGTATATACCATTCCTAACAACTTGATTTTATCACATCCAAATTTTTATGTAAAATTTTTGGCACCGGTGAACCCTTCCCCAAAGCCCGGCCACCGGAATTTTCATAATTTTATTTCAAACATATTGATTATTGCCAGGCTGTCGCATATAATTAAATTAACCATTAACTTCCGGATCCTAAATAACTTCCAGGCTCTTAAAGGCCAGGAAAAATCCAAAAATACCAGGGAGGTAACTATCATGAAATTCACCGCCAGCGACATCATGACCAGCCCGGCCATCAGCGTTTATCCCGATGATACCCTCAAGGAAGTAATCCAGCTCTTTGCCAGACACAGTATCAGCGGTGCTCCGGTGGTAAATGAAAATAACGAACTGGTCGGGATTATTACCGAAAGAGATATTATTGATTTTTCAGGACAAAGCCACGTGGTTTCCCTGCTGGACACCTCAGGCTGGATTTCTCCTCATACCGATACCAAGGATATTGCCAGCCTGAAGGAGGGCTTTGAACTAATAGCCAGCGTCAG
This sequence comes from Halanaerobiaceae bacterium, assembly GCA_003554685.1. Lineage (GTDB taxonomy): Bacteria > Bacillota > Halanaerobiia > Halanaerobiales > Halarsenatibacteraceae > T1SED10-84. The sequence goes on along the minus strand of PWHA01000044.1, from coordinate 1,876 downwards.
GGTAAGAAGTCAGATGTCCAGAAAGGTCTATACCGTACAGCAGGATACTCCAGGGCAAGAAGTCGCCAGGATAATGAAAAAAAGAAAGATCGACAGAGTCCCGGTGGTGGATGAAAAGGGACATCTGCTGGGAATTATTACCCGTTCCAATCTGGTAAACAAACTGGCAGAATTATAACCTTCTTACAGAATCATAACTTTTCTCAGCCGCTTCCGGCTGAGAAGGCAGCGGAGTAATAGCAGCTTAATCTGACCATATTTTAACCTGATCATAACGAAATTTTCAGGAGAAATAATCTGCCTGCAAAAAACAAAAAACCAGTCTAAAAAAGCACTGGTCAGCAAAATTTCCGCTTATTGGTTATTAGATTTTAAAAGTTCAGCAATATTGATTTTTTATTTGGTGATTGACTCTACCAGAAGACGGGAGCCGCCATCCACAGATATATTATTTCTTTCCATAAAACCTCTTCTGGAAGCCAGAATATATCTGTACTGAACCCGGGTACCGGCGCTGTAACGGGTGGTAGCACCAACTTCGGTCTGAACTATGCTTAAAATTTCGCCATTTTCATCAAAGAAGGCCATATCCAGCGGGGCTCGAACCTTATCGACCTGATGGCTGACAGTGGTGTTGCGCAGATAGCGATAGAGGATCGCTGACTCATTTACCACCTGCACGCCTACTCCCCTAAAACCGGCCTGCCGGGCTTCATTGGTTTCAGCAATATTCACATTTAAAGTTACCACTTCACCCAGATCATTAACAATATCCACAGATCCTGTCGGCATATTGCTAAAAGCCCGGGTAACCCTGCTGTCACTCCTGACATTCATGGTAAAATAACCTGCGGCTACAGCCAGAATAATGACCACGCCAATAATAATTTTGTTTCTCATGCTGAGGCTGCTTGCTCTTTGCATTACTCCCATTTTATTCCCTCCAGATTTAAAATATTTTTTTACATGCACACATTTACATCTTGACATTTGTGCATATTATAGATATAGTATAAACATAAAAAACAAATATGTCAATAGCTTTTTTATCAAAATTGAATAATTTTTTAAAAATTATTCCGTAAAAGGAGACAGTTAAAATGCAGGATAAATATGCCTATTTTTTCAAGTGCTTTTCTCATGGATCAAAAAACAAAATTTTACATCTGCTGGCCACCCACCAGGAAATGACCGTCGAAGCTCTGGCCGATAAAATGCAGATCAACGCCTCCACCATTTCCCGGCATTTAAACAATCTAAAAATGCAGGAAATTGTCAGCATGCGGGTTGACTCTCCCTCACACTATTATTCTCTCAACGAAAAAGAAATAAAAAGAAAATTTATTGAGTTCCTGAATTACCTCAATATTAAATCTCATGATATCACCCTGGTCTAGCACAGCCGGCTTGAAACAATTCTGACTTATGCTGAATAAAATAAAATCGGCTATCTGTCTCAATGTTAGCTTCCCAGCTTCTCGGCTTGACAAAATCCCTTAATCATTTATAATGGTTATAAAGCATAGTTAAACACTATGCTTTTTGCTTTTTAAAGCTGTCCTGCTACAAGGCTGAATAAATAATATCTGATGCCTTACTAACAGATTTTCAGAGCAAACCATAATTAAGAAGAAAATTTCAAATATAAATTAAAATGGCTATTAAGTCAGCTCAGGAATCCAAACAATAGTAGGTTGCTATCTATTATGGGTTCTTATAAACATATCAATAAATTCATCGTGGCAGAACCTGGAATTAGGGCAATAACAGTATTCATCCATACTTTTTGATGTTTGTATTTTATGTCATGATAGGTTGGAATAATAATTAACTTAACAATGAGAAAATATTTGCTGAGTAGACTTAATAGCCATGT
>PWHA01000195.1 GCA_003554685.1 Halanaerobiaceae bacterium | reverse complement strand
GAATTCGCTTTTGCCTTTGATGTGCCCGGCAGGTTTCAGGTTTGCTGGCGGCCTGATGATAAAACAAAATGGCAGAATCAGCAGGATATCGACCTGGATTTAACAGGAGACAGACAGGGAAAATTCACCATCTCTTCCCTGGAGCCGGATACCAGATACTGCCTGATGATCTTCCAGCCCCTGGTTGAGATCGACACAGCTGCTGAAGCGAAATTAGCCACTGTGGAAAATCAGCCTCCTCCCACGCACATTAAAGGAGAAAGCGGCCACTACTACTTCCGAACCCCGCCCCGCGGGGGAGCTGAGAAGCGGATTATGGAGCTGATCGAGCTGGGATAAGCTTTTGTGTATTGAAATAAGCTTTAGAACAAGATAACAGCAGTCAGCTGTCTCCAGGTCTGTTTTCTTTATTCAGTATGTTCTCAATTACCGGTAATAAATTGATAGATACCACTTTCCCCGGCCCTATTCAGGTTTAAGGTAGAATAGGGTTCGGGGTTTTCTGCTGCTGTCAGGGGAATGCTCTCACAGGATTCCTGGTTTTCCTGATGGAGGACAAATATATTCCTGGTTGTTTTCCCTTTAAGATAAGCTCTATCCTCTTCAGGTTCGACCAGATAGATTAGATACTCTTGAGCTTCAGGAACCCGGGGCCAGTGCAGTTCCAGGTAATTAAAGTTGTTCAAAATTTCAGGACAGCAATTCAGCCGGTGGCGGATTGAGGTATCCAGCATAAGATCGCCATATTTACTGACCAGACCTACAATTATCTCCAGACTTCTTTCTCCACTGGTTCCCACAATTTCATAGTTTAAACTCCGGGGAGGGAAGACCAGCACCGGTTTTTGAAAGATCTGAAAGGCATAACTTTCTCCGGGTTTCAGGTTATTAAGGGTAAAGTGAAATCTGTTATCAATGATTTCATCTGCTTTAAGGTCAAGAGCATTGGCCGGGTATCTGCTTTTGATATTGTTCTTACCGGTAAATCTATCCCAGAATATCAAGAAATCAGCTTTTTCAGTTACCCTTCCGGTGAAGCTGGCAGAGGTTGTGGTGATACTGTCAGCCTCCACCTGAGAAATGAGATTAAAGTTTTTAGCGCCGGCTTCTCTATAGTTGACAAATACTTCAACTAATTTATTATGCCAGGTCATTAACATATTTTTTTTACCGCAATTTAGCTGCCAGGCCTGCCGGTCATACTGGTTTAATTCTTTAGCCAGCTTACTGGCTTGAGAAAAATTATCTCTGGACTTTGTCGTCCCTTCTGTGGTGACGGTTCTGGGTTTGCTATATTTCTTCATGAAAGTAACTCCCTCTCTGATGAAATAGGTAAACTCCTTACCGATACTTTTCCGGGCATCAATTGAATGTAGAGGTCCTTCAGTTCTGGCCATTTCACTTCAACTCCTTGATTAGTTTTATTTCGCTGATCTGAGGTTAATTCTAATTGCTGACATAAAATTTCTAAAATTTACTAAACTGACAATATTATATACCGGAAAATTCAAAATTACAACAGGCAAGTAGTGCATCTGAGGTGCTAAAGGCCTATATGTGATTAATTTATAAAATTTTGAAAAATAAATATATGTTAGGCAGGAAATTTAATGAAAAGATTGAAGTTTATTTATGATGAGATATAAATATTGTTTTAACAGAAATAATAAGAACTATTTTTGTTATTCAGGGGGAATTGGAGATGTATACCAGGCATAGAATCTCCAGCATGATGAAAAAAGTTCCTTCTTCGCAGGGCATTTATGCAATGTTTGAAAATAAATCAGACAAAAATTCTGTTTATGTAGGAATTTCCACAAATCTGAGGAACAGAATCAGACAGCATATGATTAGAAGAGATAGCAGTGTTACTACTAAGACTTCTGCTGTAAGATTAAATCCTGACTACATAGAGGTTATTAGATGGTGGGTTAATGACAAGTTTGAGGATAAGATTGTTTTAGAAGCTGCAGAACTTGCAGCATTTGATGTTTTTAATCCAGTGTTGAGGAGCAAAAGTTCAGTTAGTCGAAAAGCAGAGAAGTTGTACCAACAAAAAAATTCAAAAGTGAAATAAAATCTATCTTGCTAGAAAAACAATCAGGTGAGCTTCACTTTCCTGATCTTAGCAAAGTTTTAGGGAAAATAGATAGGCTAAAGATGAGAGTTGACAGGCTTGAAGATAAAATTGAAGAAGGCAAGAATCAGTGATTGGGTTCCTATAAATTTTAGAGATGGGTGATGTAATTGAGTTGTATTTTTTGTAATTTAAATAATAGAGATATTATTCTCGAAAACAATTTAATCCGTGCAATATATGACCGTTACCCGGTCAATGAAGGCCATATGCTGATAATCCCAAAACGTCATTTTTCAAGCTTTTTTTCTGCTACAGAAGAGGAAGTAGCTGCAATTTATGATATATTACATAAGGCTAAGGATCATCTTGACGATAAATATCAGCCTGATGGCTATAATGTTGGGATAAATATAGGCAGAGTAGCAGGTCAGACTATTATGCATCTCCACATTCATTTAATTCCCCGTTATGAAGGTGATGTTGAAGACCCCAGAGGAGGAGTTCGTCATTTAAAGGAAGAGCTTGTACCTTATAAAGGTTGAAGCTGAGATTTTTGACTTTTTATTTCAGTTATTTTGAGGTGGTGAAAATGTGAAATTCGCAAACCGTTCCAATGCTCTGACCGGCAGGTCAGGTTATTTTTATGACCGTCTCAAACAGGAAATTGAGAGAGCAGAAGAAATTAAAATCAATGTTTCTTTTATCAGGGAATCGGGTGCCTATCTGATATCCCGGGATTTGAAGAAGCAGGCTCTCCAGGGTGCCGATATTAAAATACTGACTTCAGACTATCTTAATATTACCGAACCCTCGGCCCTTTATCTCCTTCAGAATGAACTTGGCAGATTGGCTGACATTAGAATCTGCTCTTATGGTGATGAAATTGCCTATCATCCCAAAGCCTACTTTATTACTACTCCCGACCATAAGATACTTTTTATCGGCTCTTCTAACATTTCTTATTCAGCTTTTTATGAAGGTATTGAGTGGAATTACCGGCTGGAAGAAAGCCGGGATAGTAAGGCTTTTCAGGAATTTGAAAAAGAGTTCGCGGATCTTTTCAATAACCATTCCCATAAGTTAACCGATAAATTTTTGAAGAAGTATGCTGCCGGCTGGAAAAAACCCGAGGTGCTCAGGGTGGTTGACAGCAGCAGCTCAGAAATTCAAAGAGGAGAGGAATCAAAAGTACGTCCCCGGGGAGCTCAGCATGAAGCGCTGTACGAGCTTAAGCTGGCCAGGGAGGAAGGAATTAAAGCAGGACTTGTGGCTGCAGCCACCGGTGTAGGCAAGACCTATCTGGCAGCCTTTGATTCTCTGGACTTTAATAGAGTTCTCTTTGTGGCACATCGCGAGGAAATTCTGCGTCAGGCCCGGGAATCTTATGCTGTTATCCGGGAGGACGAAAACCACACATATTTTAACGGCCGGGAAAAGGATCCCAAGGGCGATGTGGTCTTTGCCAGCGTTCAAACTCTTCGCAACGAGGATTATCTCGAAGAATATTTCAGTCCTGAAGAATTTGATTACATAGTGGTCGATGAATTTCATCATGCAGCTGCAGATAGTTATTTAAATGTGCTGAATTACTTTGAACCGGAATTTCTCCTGGGACTTACTGCCACCCCGTACCGCATGGACAACCGGGACATTTTTGCTCTTTGTAATGATAATCTACTTTATGAAATAGATTTAAAGGATGCTATCAATCGTGATCTGCTGGTTCCTTTTAAATATTACGGAATTCATGACATTGAGGTGGATTATGACGAAATTACTTTCCAGAATGGTCGCTACAACTCCCGGGAACTGGAGAGAAGCCTCTCAACCCACAGAAGGGCTGATCTGATCTATAACAATTATAGAAAACTGGCCGGAGCAAGAACCCTGGGTTTCTGTGCGACTATTAATCATGCTCGCTATATGGCTGATTATTTTTCCAATCGAGATAAAAACCTAAATGCTGTCTGTGTTCACAGCTCCAGTGACAGGGGCGAAAACTTTATGCCGCGGGATCAGGCTGTGGCTGCTCTGAATCGGGGAGATATTGATATAATTTTTGCGGTAGATATTTTCAATGAAGGGGTTGACATACCCTCGCTTGATACCGTTCTCTTCCTCCGCCCCACTGAATCCTATGTTGTGTTCCTCCAGCAGCTCGGTCGAGGGCTGCGAAAGTATGAGGAGAAGGATTATCTCACCGCACTCGATTTTATCGGCAATTATAAGAGAGCCCACTATGTTCCTCTTCTCCTTGCCGGAATTAATCCCCTGGAAGATGAACGAAGAACTATTACTCGACCAGATGATCTCGATTATCCTGAAGGCTGTCAGGTTAAAATTGACTTCGAGGTGCTGGATCTCTTCAAGGAGCTTAAGAAAAGTGACCCTCTGGAGAAGCGGATGGCCGATGAATATTATCGCCTGAAAAGTGAGCTTGGCCACCGTCCCCTGCGCTTTGATGTTTATACCGGTTCCGATCTGGAAACCAGACACTTCTTAAAGAGAAAATATGATGATAAAGATGGATATTTGCGTTTTTTGAATGAAATTAATGAGCTGAATGATGAGGAAAAAGGCTGGTTAGATACCATTGTCGAAGATTTTCTCTTAGAGCTGGAAAAAACCAGCATGGCCAAATCCTATAAGATGCCGGTTTTGCTGGCTCTGGTTAAAGATGGTCTTCTGCAGCAGAGTGTTTCCCTGGAAAAGGTCGGCCGCAGCTTCATGAACTTCTACCGCCAGCATAAACTGCATCAGAAAGATTTAAGTGACAAGAAGCACCGCAACTGGCAGGATTGGGATCAGGAAAAATTTAAGAAAGAGGCGGTTAAAAATCCGGTTCACTTTTTAAGCAAAAGAAAGTATTTTATCCATGATGAGGTTAATCAGGAATTCCGGCTTAATTCAGAATTGTTTCCGTATTTCACTCCTCTGCTGACGGAACATTATCTTGATATAGTTAAATTTCGGAAGACCAGGTACTTTAAAAGGAGGTTTAAGTGATATTGCTTCATTATAATTTGCGATTGCATAATTTTATTTAAAGAGTCCATTATTAAATATCTCTAACTCTGGAGCTGGTTAAATTGTATGAGTCTGAGTTGAAGGGTAAATCTTCTCTATCAATGAGAAGAATGGAAGATATACTTACTTCAAATGTTTTCTCTTTTTTCAAGTATGCAGACAGGACCATATTTTTGTATGTGTAATATGGAGCTTTATAATTGTTCTTACAGGGTGAAAATTATAACTGTTTATGTGAAAGCTTATTATCATCCTCAATAAGCACTCCTGGAGGTCCAAAACATGCCCGCTCTTCTTGATTATTTTAAAAAGATCATTAAGGAATATCAAACTGCTCGTCAGCAAGAAGACTTTACCGGCCATGAGCTAGGTGATATTTTCCGTCAAGAGTTACCTTCTTTGCTTGGTGAGTATCTCAGCGATAATCCCAATTTTGCCAAAGATGATTATCTGATTAAAGGTTCCATAGGTATGGGTAATTGGGCTAAAGTTCCCTGGTTGGCTGTGCTGGATAAAGATATAACCACTACTACTCAGGAAGGGGTATATGTAGTTTATCTTTTTTCTGAAGATATGGAAAGGCTTTATCTCACCCTAAATCAGGGAGTTACTAACACTACTGCTCAGGAACGGGAAGAGGTTAAAAACGAAGCTCGGAATCGGTTGGACCTATCTCAATTGCAAACTGCCGATGACGTAGAACTGGCCACCAGTGGCACTGGTGAGAAGTACGAGGATTCCACCATTGGCTATATTTTATATAATGCTCAGGATCTTTTAACCGATAGCTATTCCGAAGAGAAGTTAAAGTCAGATTTATATCATTTACT
>PWHA01000056.1 GCA_003554685.1 Halanaerobiaceae bacterium | reverse complement strand
TAATTAATTCTTTTGCTATCTTAATTTCTGTGGTATAATATTAGGCAGGCTTAAATTTGAGCCTGGAGCGAAGAGGGGGATTTATTTAAATGTCAAAAGAAGATCCTATTGAAGTTCAGGGTACAGTGGTGGAACCTCTGCCCAATGCAATGTTTAGGGTTGAGCTGGATAATGGACACAAAGTTCTGGCCCATGTTTCCGGCAAAATGCGGATGAATTATATTAGAATTCTTCCCGGTGATAAGGTTACAGTTGAACTTTCACCCTATGATCTCTCCCGGGGCAGAATAACCTACCGTCATAAAGCTTAGGCGATAATAATATTTTTTGTAAGAGGTGATAGTAATGAAAGTAAGACCCTCGGTTAAACCTATTTGTGATAAATGCAAGGTGATCAGAAGAAAGGGTAAAGTCATGGTAATTTGCGAGAATCCCAAGCACAAGCAGCGTCAGGGCTAATAATGGAGGTGAAATAATGGCTAGAATAGCAGGGGTAGATTTACCCAAAAATAAGCGAGTTGAGATTGGCCTGACCTATATATATGGAATTGGTAGATCCCGTTCCAATGAAATTCTTGATAATGCCGGGGTGAACTCCGATACCAGGGTTAAGGATCTGACCGAAGCTGAAATAACCAGCCTGCGCAGTGAAATTGATGAATATCAGGTGGAGGGTGAACTTCGCCGGGAGGTCAGGGCAGATATCAAGCGGCTTAAGGATATCGGTTCCTACCGTGGACTGCGCCATAGAAGAGGACTGCCCGTCAGAGGACAGCGGACCAGAACCAATGCCCGTACCAGAAAGGGACCTAAAAAGACCGTAGGAAAGTCCCGGGTCAGCAAAACTCCGCCGAAAGAATAGGAAAAGATAAAGCATATTAATCATTCAATAAGGAGGGAAGAATTAGATGGCCAAAAGAAAGAAAGATGGCAGAAGAAGAAAAAAGAGCAAAAAATTTGTGGAGAAAGGTCAGATATATATCCGCTCCACCTTTAATAATACAATTATCACCATAACTGACAGTGAAGGAAATGTTATAGCCTGGTCCAGTGCCGGTAAGGCAGGCTATAAGGGTTCCCGCAAAAGCACTCCCTTTGCCGCTCAAATCGCTGCTGAAAACGCAGCCGAGGAAGCCAAGGAAATGGGTCTTAAGGAAGTGGAGATCTATGTTAAGGGGCCCGGTTCCGGTCGGGAATCCGCCATTAGATCCCTGCAGTCAGCCGGACTGGAAGTAACTTTAATCAAAGATATTACCCCAATTCCTCATAATGGATGCCGTCCGCCCAAACGCCGGCGGGTATAACTGAATATTCAGGAGGTGTAAATAAAGAAAAATGGCAAAATATACAGGACCGAAATGTAAACTTTGCAGACGGGAAGGAGCCAAACTCTATTTAAAGGGTGAGCGCTGCTATACCGATAAATGTGCCTTTGAAAGAAGACCCTATGCTCCCGGGGAACAGGGAGAGAGTAGAAGAAAGCAGTCTGAATACGGCCAGCAGTTAAGAGAAAAGCAGAAGGTTCGGCGGATTTATGGTATTATGGAAAATCAATTCCGGAATTATTTCTCCAAGGCAGCCCGGCAGCGGGGTGTTACCGGGGAGAACTTTCTGAAACTGCTGGAAACAAGACTGGATAATACCGTTTTCCGGATGGGTTTTGCTACTTCCAGAGCCCAGGCCCGGCAGTTTGTGCTGCACGGACATATTCTTGTCGACGGCCGGAAAGTTAATGTACCCTCCTACCAGGTTTCAGAGGGAGATACCATCAGTGTTAAGGATGCCAGCCGCAAGAAAAACTTCATCAAGGATGTGCTGGAGATAAACGCCGAGCAGACACCACCGGAATGGCTGAGCGTTAACATGGAAAAGGCTGAAGGAACAGTGGTCAGCCTGCCTGAAAGAGATGATATAGATCAGCCTATTAACGAGCAGCTAATCGTTGAATACTATTCCCTCTAAGCTGAATATTTGTTTTCAGGTTGGAAGTCATTAGAGAGGAGGGTTTTAACTCTTCATGATAGAGATTGAAAAACCACAAATAGAAAAGCTTGAAGCTGACAATTATCATGGTGAATATGTAATCACTCCCCTGGAGAGGGGTTATGGAATTACCCTGGGTAATGCCATGCGGAGAATTCTACTTTCCTCCCTGCCCGGTGCTGCCATAACCTCGGTCAAAATCGAAGGTGCCAGACATGAATTCACCTCGATTTCCGGTGTGGTTGAAGATGTAACCGATATTATCCTAAACCTCAAAGGAGTCGTTATCAGATACCCTGATGAGGAGCGGACGACAATGATGCTGGATGTCTCGGACAGTGAAACTGCTACCGCAGGAGATTTCAGCTACTCCGGCAACATGGAAGTTGTTAATAAAGATCATAAAATAGCCACCCTGGCTCCTGAAGGAAGCTTAAACCTGGAAGTTACCGTGGAAAAGGGACGGGGCTATGTGACTGCTGAAGAGCTTAAGGATACCTTTGACAATGTCATTGGACTTATACCGATTGATGCTTCCTTCAGTCCCATTGAGAAAGCTAATTTTTCAGTGGAGGATACCAGAGTAGGACAGGTTACCGACTATGACCGTCTGCTGCTGGAAGTAGATACCAACGGCAGCTTGAGTCCCGATGATGCCATCGGTCTGGCAGCCCGAATTATGAGGGAACATCTGGAGCTCTTTATTGACCTCACTGATGAAATTGATGATCTTGATATTATGGTTGAGACCGAGGAAGAGGATAAGGATAAAATTCTGGAGACCACGGTAGAAGAGCTGGAGCTTTCCGTACGCTCCTCCAACTGCCTGAAGAGGGCGGGAATTAATACCGTGGAAGAATTAATTGATAAGACCGAAGATGATCTGATGAAGGTCCGCAATCTGGGAAAAAAATCTCTGCAGGAGATTAAAGATAAACTGGAGGAACTAAATCTGGAATTGAAAGAGGAAGAAGATTAATAAGGAGGGATAAAGGGTGCCTAACAGGAAGCTGGGAAGAAAAAGCGCTCACAGACAGGCAATGTTTCGCAATATGCTGACGGATTTTTTTCGGCATGAGAGAATTGAAACCAGCCTGGCTAAGGCCAAAGAACTGCAGCCCTTAGCGGAAAAACTGATTACCACGGCCAGGAAAAATAATCTCCATGCCAGAAGAAAGGCCCGCAGACAGATAAATGACCGTGAAGTTTTAATCAAGCTCTTTGATGAGATTGCTCCTCGCTTTTATGACCGGCCGGGAGGTTATACCAGGATCATAAAAATGTATCCCCGCCGGGGTGATGCTTCCGAGAGAGCTCTATTAGAGCTGGTAGAATAAATAGATAAGTAGGTGGAAAGATGAGCCAGATTGAGATGCAGGGGGTTGAATTTTCATATCGCGATCAGCAGGATAAAGCCCTGGCCGGGGTGGATCTTAAGGTAGAAAAGGGCGAATTTATAGCAGTAATTGGAGCCAACGGCTCGGGAAAGTCAACCCTGGCCAAGATGATGAATGTGCTGCTGGTACCTGACAGGGGTACGGTTGCCATCAATGGTCTTGATACCGCTGACCCTGATAATATCTGGCAGATCAGACAGCAGGTTGGCATGGTTTTTCAAAATCCCGACAACCAGCTGGTAGCAACCCTGGTTGAAGATGATGTAGCCTTCGGCCCGGAAAATCTGGCCCTGCCCACGGAGGAGATTCGCCTGCGGGTGGATCAGGCCTTAGAAACTGTGGGAATGGACGGTTATCAATCCCATCCCCCGCACAAACTATCGGGCGGACAGAAACAGCGGGTTGCCATAGCAGGTATTCTGGCCATGATGCCGGACTGCATTGTGCTGGACGAGCCGACTGCCATGCTGGACCCCATGGGGAGAAAGGAAGTTCTGGAAACAATCAGCCGGTTAAACCGGGAGGAAAATATAACTGTGGTGCTGATCACCCATTTTATGGAGGAGGCCGGGCTGGCCGACCGGATTGCTATCATGCAGGAAGGCCGGATCAGCAGAACCGGCAGCCCCCGGGAGATTTTTCGCGATACCGGGTTGATTGCTGAAGCCGGTCTGGATGTTCCCGAAGTTGTGGCTCTGGCCAATCAACTGCGCCAGCAGGGCGTTTCTCTGCCGGAGGTTATGACAGCCGATGAGCTGGTGAATTCCCTATGCTGATTGAGCTGGAAAATATCCGTCATATCTATCAGATGGATGATCCCGTGGTGGCCTTAGATGGTGTTGACCTGGAAATTGAGCGGGGAGAGTTTATCGGGTTGATCGGCCATACCGGCTCGGGCAAGTCGACACTGGTGCAGCTTTTAAACGGCCTGCTCAAACCCAGCGAAGGCCGGATTCTTTTTGAAGGCAGGGACATCAATTCCCAGGAAGTGGAATTGAAGGAAATCCGCCGCCGGGTTGGCCTGGTTTTTCAGTATCCCGAGCATCAACTCTTTGAGGAGACTGTGGCGAAGGATATCGCCTTTGGACCGAAAAATGCCGGACTGGCTGATGAGGAAATAGATAAAAGGGTCAGGGAAGCTCTGGATCTGGTGGGGCTGGATTATGAAAGCTTTAAAGACCGCTCTCCCTTTAATTTAAGCGGGGGGCAGCAGCGCAGGATAGCGATTGCTGGAGTGCTGGCTCTCAAACCGGAAGTTCTGATTCTGGATGAGCCCATGGCCGGACTGGATCCTGCCGGACGCCGGAAACTGCTGGAACTTCTCCGCCATCTGCATCGAAATCTTGAGATGACCATTATTTTGATTTCCCACCGGATGGAGGAGATTGCCCGGCTGGCCTCCCGGGTGGTAGTCATGGATAGAGGCAAAATTATCCTGGAGGGCAGGCCGGCAGAGGTTTTTAATGAAAGAGAGAGGCTTAAGGATATTGATCTGGATCTTCCGGTGGTGACAGATATTTTAAAGAAGCTTAAGGAAAAGGGGCTAAAGGTCAGGACCGATGTTTTTGCCCTGGAGGATGCCCGGAATGAAATTCTGACAGCTCTGGAAAAACAGTCACAATTCAGGGAGAGCAGACCATGTTAACCGATATAACCATTGGCCAGCACATACCCGGCAGTTCAATAATTCACCGGATGGATCCCCGGGTAAAAATTTTAATAACCCTGCTGATGATAACCATCCTGTTTTTTATAGACACCTTTACCGGCTTTTTTCTCTTTTTACTGCTGGTGGTAATCATTCTGCTGACGGCAAAACTGCCTATTAAAAGGGTTTTAAGAGGTCTGAAGCCAGTATTTTTTCTGGTGATTCTCACACTTTTTCTTCATCTTTTTTTAACCCGGGGTGGAGAGGTAATTTGGCAGTGGAGATTTTTGCGAATTGAAGAGGCCGGGGTTTTTACCGGTTTTTTCATGGTTTCTCGAATTCTGCTGCTGATAATGTTTACTTCGATACTAACCCTGACAACCTCACCGCTGGAACTGACTGACGGCATAGAATATCTTTTAAAACCACTGGCCCGTTTTGGACTGCCGGCCGGCGAACTGGCCATGATGATGACAATTGCTCTCAGATTTATTCCCACCCTGCTGGAAGAGGCCGAGAAAATCATGAAGGCTCAGAAAGCCCGGGGGGCTGACTTTGAAAGCGGCAATATAATTCAGCGAGCTAAAGCTTTAGTACCTCTGTTAGTTCCGCTTTTTATCAGCGCTTTTCGCCGGGCCGATGAGCTGGCTCTGGCCATGGAATCCCGCTGTTACAGTGGAGGAACCAGCAGAACCAGGCTGCATGAACTGAAATTAAAATCCACCGATGTCTATCTTTTTCTGCTGGCAGCAGTGCTGGCAGTGGCAATCAGCTTTTTTTAGGCTGGAGGGAACCGGTTTTAATGGAAAAAATTCAGATGCAGATTTCCTATGACGGGACAGATTACAGCGGCTGGCAGGTACAGGGCAACACTCCCCACACCATTCAGGAGGAGGTCGAGGGGGGGCTGGGTAAATTTAACCG
>PWHA01000102.1 GCA_003554685.1 Halanaerobiaceae bacterium | reverse complement strand
TCGGTGCCGGACTGCAGAAGGATCAGGCCGAAGCTGATAAGGATATTGCCCAGGCCAAGGCTGAAGAAAGACGGGCCATGGCCGTTGCTGAAGAGCAGGAAATGAGAGCCAGAGTTCAGGAAATGCGGGCCAAGGTAGTGGAAGCCGAGGCTGAAGTTCCTCTGGCCATGGCTGAAGCCCTGCGAAGCGGTAATCTGGGGGTAATGGATTACTTTAACCTGCAGAATATTGAAGCCGATACCGATATGAGAGATGCTATTTCCCGAATTCAGGAAGATGAGGGCAAGTCCGGCAATGATATTGCCGATAAGGATAAAGACAACCGCAGTAAAAAATAAGGAGGGATCATCATGGATATTATCTATGCCCTCCTGCCGCTTTTAATCTTCTTTATTATTGTAACCCGGATCCTGCAGTTTTTCCTGAGAATCCTGGGAAAAATCAAGCAGGAGCAGGAAGGCCGTGGGCAGAGAGGGGAAAAGCCGGAATCATCCCGCCCCTCCCGATCCGCTTCTGATAAAAAAAACCGGGATTCCTCTTCCCGAAAGAAGGAAAGCTCTTCCCGGAAAAAAGGGATTCCCGAGGGTTTTGAGCTGGACCTTTCCGATATCGATGACAAGTTTGGCAAACAACCCGCCCGGGAACAGGAAACTGCCGCTGAGTCTGAGACTCCTTTAAAAACAGAAACTTCCCGGGCTTCCCTGAAGGCTCAAAAGAAAAGACAGGAAGCCCGCCAGCAGCGGGACAGGCAGGGCGAACTACAGGTTGTTAAGAAGGAGGCTGCTGGGAAGGCTGCCGGGAAAGAACCGGCTAAAGCTCTGAAGAAGAAGGACCTGTCTCTCACACCTGATAATTTTGTCCGGGCCATGATTGTTAAAGAGGTCCTTTCCCGGCCCCGGAGCCGCAGACCCTATCTCTTTTCCTACCGACGTCGGGAATAACCTGAAGGTCAGGCGAATTTTCAGGTTTTTCTTCAGTAATATTTTTTCTGACATTCACTACTTTATTATCATTCATTTCCATTTTTATTCATTTCCGATTGCCAGACCGGCTCCAGGAACTTTTTCTGTGACAGGATGGGGCGGGAAAATAGTAATACTCATAAAAATCTTATAATAACCTGGAAAGAGGTGAGAGCTGGATGGATTATATCAAATGGTTTGAAGAACTCTCCCGGGAGGATGGTGACCTGGCCGGAGGCAAGGGAGCCAATCTGGGTGAACTCACCGTCAATGGAGTCAATGTTCCTCCGGGCTTCTGTCTGGTGGCTAAGGCCTATCGAGAGTTCGTGAAAGCTAACAATTTTCAGCAGATCATCTCCAGCTTGCTGACCGAGCTGGATCAGGAAAATTCAGCCGAGCTGCAGCGGGTTTCCCGGGAGATTCGGGGAGAAATGGCCGGAGCCGATTTTCCCGGGAAGATTCAGGAGGAAGTTTTTCAGGCCTATCAGGAACTGCAGGAAAAAGGCATCAAAACTTCCAGAGTGGCAGTGAGAAGTTCTGCCACCGCCGAGGATCTGCCCGATGCTTCATTTGCCGGCCAGCAGGAAACCTATCTTAATGTTCGGGGAGAGGAGGAGCTGCTCTATCATGTCAAGCAGTGCTGGAGCTCCCTCTGGACTCCCCGGGCCATCTATTACCGCCAGGAAAAGAACTTTGATC
The DNA here is from genome assembly GCA_003554685.1 of Halanaerobiaceae bacterium. Lineage (GTDB taxonomy): Bacteria > Bacillota > Halanaerobiia > Halanaerobiales > Halarsenatibacteraceae > T1SED10-84. Next base: position 21,386 of record PWHA01000102.1, on the reverse strand, counting down.
ATCTGGAAGTTGCCTTAAGTGTGGTAGTGCAGCAGATGGTTCAGGGTAAAAAGGCGGGAGTTATCTTCACAGTTAATCCCCTTACCGAAAGGCAGGATCAGCTCTTGATAAATTCCAGCTGGGGTCTGGGTGAAGCTGTGGTTTCCGGTCTGGTAACCCCCGATGACTATGTTGTTGATAAAAATAGCGGAGAGATTATCAAGCAGAATATCAGCAGGAAGATAAAAATGATTGTTGAGAAGTCCGGAGATAGAACCGGGACTGAAATTGTCAGAACAGCTTCCTATTTGGGAGACGAGGCGGTTGCCAATCCCTCCCTTAATGAGGAGGAGCTGGCTGCTCTGATCGAGCAGGCCCGGCTGATCGAACAGCTCTACGGCAGCCCCCAGGATATTGAATGGGCCATTGCCGGCCAGGATGACCAGGTTTATATACTCCAGTCCCGACCGATTACCACCCTGAAGAAGATTGATACCTCGGCCCGAAAAGAACAGCAGGAGACTGGAGAAAAGCCTGAAATACAGGCCTCGTTAACCCCGCTGGTCAGGGGCTTGAATGCCTCTCCCGGAACAGCCAGCGGCCAGGTGGTTAAAGTTCTGGATCTCACCAATTTAGACCGGGTTAAGGAAGGAGATATCCTGGTAACCGAGATGACCAACCCCGACATGGTACCGGCCATGCGCCGTGCCAGAGCGGTGGTTACCGATGAGGGGGGCCGCACCTGTCATGCTGCCATCGTCTCCCGGGAGCTGGGTATTCCCTGTATAGTAGGCTGCGGCGATGCCACCCGGATTCTGGAGAACAAACAGCTGGTTACGGTGGATGCCACCAGAGGTGTGGTCTATGAGGGAGAAATCAAAGAGAAAAAAACCGGGGAGGAGCCCGTCGAGAAAAAAGCAGCAGAAGATGATCAGCCCGCCCCCTACCGGCCGATTACCGGCACCAAAATCTACATGAATCTGGGGGAACCCCATCTGATCAACCGCTATAAGGACCTGGACTTTGACGGCATCGGGCTGATGCGGGTGGAATTTATTTTTTCCAATGTGATCGGGGCCCATCCTATCTATCTCCTGGAAAACGGCCAGGGCGATCTTTTTATCAAGCAACTTTCGGAATCAATTGCCACCGTGGCCCAGGAAATTTATCCCCGCCCCCTGATTGTCAGGATGAGCGATTTCCGCACCAATGAATTCCGGGGCTTAAAGGGCGGGGAAGAGGTGGAACCGGTGGAAAATAACCCCATGATTGGCTGGCGGGGAGTGGCCCGCTATATTTCCGAAAAATATCAGGCCGGTTTCCGACTGGAGTGCCAGGCCATAAAGAGGGTCAGACAGGATTTTAATCTCCAGAATGTCTATGTCATGCTGCCCTTTGTCCGCACCACCTGGGAAATTGAGCAGGTGCTTGAGATTATGAAAGAAGAGGACCTGGAACGGGGGCCGGATTTCAAGATATGGATTATGGCCGAGGTTCCCTCGGTGATCTTTCAGGCAGCCGATTTCTGTTCCCTGATCGATGGTTTTAGCATCGGCAGCAATGACCTGACCCAGTTGATAATGGGAGCCGACCGGGATTCCGGAATTTTGAGCCGGATGGGTTACTTTGATGAGCGGAATCCGGCGGTTAAAACCGCCATTAAGGAATTGATTGAAGTAGCCGGCAGCCGGGGATGCACGGTCTCTATCTGCGGCCAGGGTCCCTCGGTTTATCCCGAACTGGCTGAATTTCTGGTGGAGTCCGGCATAGACAGTATCAGCGTCAATCCCGATACTGTAAATTACACCCGCCGCCTGGTTGCCCAGGTCGAGCAGAGAATTATTTTAAACAAAATGAGAGAATAACTCTCAACTCAACAAAAATGAGGGAATAGCTCTCGCCTGCCGCCCCTGCTCCTTTCTCAGAAGAGAAACCTTTTTACGAGGAAGGGCTGGTTTAGTTATTCACCGGCTGAATTTATTTTAAAAGCATATAAAGGCATAAAAAGGCATAGATGAAAAATGCAGCTTTTTAAATCCAGGAGTAAAAGCAGCCGGATCCGGCTGCTTTCCCTCTTTCTGCTGCTTTTTTAAACCTGATTTGTATGCTGATGAGATTGTGATATAATAAGAGTTGTTAAACAGGGAAAGAAGGCAGGATTTTTACTGTTTAACTGGAATATTTATGATTAATACTGCAGGGCAGCTGTGAGTGAAGCTGTAGTAAGACCTGCCCGCAGTTTGTGAATAACATGGTAAAGTTTTATTTTTGAAGGAGGATGAATGTGGGAAAGGAAGTTAAGGAAGTCATTTCTATTAAGGATTATAATCAGGCCCGCCGGCTCTTTGTCCAGCTTGATGATAATCTTAAAACAATAGAAGAAAAGATTGATGTTAAGCTGATAGCCCGGGGGGGCGAAATCAAGATTCTGGGCCCTAAGTCCGAGGTCAGCCTGGCATCCCGGGTGCTGGAGGAACTGATCTGTCTTTTAGAAAATGGTGATAAAATCAACGAAAGGCAGATCAAGCATATTATCGAACTTCTCCAGGAAAATCCCGAACAGGACTGCCAGAAAATATATGATGAGGTTCTGCAGGTAAGCTATAAGGGCCGGGAGATTAAGCCCAAAACTCTGGGGCAGAAAATTTATGTCGATGCCATGAAAAGATCCGACATAGTCTTCGGAATCGGTCCGGCCGGTACCGGCAAGACCTATCTGGCTGTGGTTATGGCGGTCAAGAACCTCTTAAACCACAATGTCAACCGCATCGTTCTGACCCGGCCGGCCATCGAAGCCGGAGAACAGCTGGGATTTTTACCCGGTGATATTCAGGAGAAGGTTGACCCCTATCTTCGGCCTCTTTATGATTCTCTCTTTGATGTTCTGGGACCGGAACGGGTAAATCAGTACCTGGAGAAGGATATTATTGAGGTGGCTCCCCTGGCCTATATGCGGGGTAGGACCCTGGATGATTCCTATGTTATTCTGGATGAAGCCCAGAATACCACCACCGAACAGATGAAAATGATGCTGACCCGGATTGGTTTTAATTCCCGGGCGGTAATCACCGGAGATGTGACCCAGGTTGATCTGCCCTACTCTAAATCTTCGGGATTAAATGAAGTTAAAAAGATTCTTAAATCCATTGAGGGAATAGAATTTATCTATCTTGACGAAACAGATGTTGTTCGCCATGATCTGGTTCGAAAAATTATAGAGGCCTATGAAAAGCATGAAGATGATGAATAGAATAAATTAAAATGCCAGCAGGTTTTTACAGGCTGGTTTCAGGCCTGAGGATGGTTGATAATGGAGAGTATTAAGAAATTATTTACTAAAATTAAGGATAAAATTTTTGGCGCTAAAAATGATAAAACCCGAAAAATTGCTATTAGCCTTCTCTTTTGTCTGGTGATTTTGCTGATTTTAACCGTAGATATGATTCCCCGGGATATGGAATTTGCCGTCGGCCAGGAAAGCCCGGTTGATATCAAAGCACCGGAGACCAGGACAATTATAGATGAGAGAGCCACCAGAGAACGTCAGCAGCTTGCTCTGGAAAACTTAAGCCCGGTCTATCAGGAAAACCGGCAGGCTCTGGAAGAAACCCGGGAGAAAAAAGATGAAATCTTTGCCTTTCTCCTGGAAGCCCGAGAAGAAGGGGCTTCCCTGAATGAAGCAGAAGTTTTCTTTGCCGATTATGATATGGTGATAACAGAAGAACACTGGGAATTTTTCCTTGACCTCAGCACTGCCGAGCTGGCTGGCCTCAGGCTGCAGCTGGAGGAAGCCCTGAGCTCGCTGTATCAGGGCCCCCTCTACAGCGATGATCATCAGTATAACCGGGAGCAGTTCCGGGAAATTTTTGCCGGCCTGCAGGTTGAGGAGGAAGTGGATTATCTGACTGATATTTTTGCCCCCCTGCTGGTTGCCAACCTGGTGGTTGACGAGGAGGCTGTTTCTGAGAGGGAGCAGACCATACTGGCAGGAATTGAACCGGTTACCACCACCGTCAGGTCCGGGGAGCTGATAGTCCAGCAGGGCCAGGAGATAACAGAGGAAGAACTGCAACTGCTGGAGGATTTCGGGTTGAACCGGGGTGAGATCAGCTGGTTTCAAATAACCGGGATAGCCCTTTATTTTATCATAATAACTCTGATTATTTTCTATTATTTTATCAATTATCATGAGGATATCTGGCAGGTAAATAACCAGGTTTTTCTGCTGGAAAGCCTGATTATTATTTTATTTGTCATAGCCTGGATTATCAGCCGTTTTGAGCTGGAGTTTCTGGCCTATCTGGCTCCAGTTGCCATGGTTTCCATACTGGCAACCGTACTGCTTAAGACAGCAGCAGCGGTGGCTGTTACCATCTATATTTCTCTCCTGCTGCCGGTTCTTTTTGGCGGAAACTTTCTGCTGGCCGCCTCTTATTTTGTCGGTGGCATGGTAGGAGCCTTCAGTGTGGCCGAGGTAAGCCAGCGCAGTGATCTGGTCAAAGCCGGCTTTAATGTTAGCGGTGCTCTGGTGCTTACCATTATGGTCCTGAATTTCCTCAACCCAGCCCAGCTTCTGCTGGATTATGTCATCTTTGCCGGCATTGGACTGGCTAATGGTCTGCTGGTGGCTATTCTGGCCAACGGCCTGCTGCCCTATCTGGAGAATGGTTTTGATCTAACCTCGGCGGTAAAGCTGCTGGAACTTTCCAATCCCAGCAATCCCCTGCTGAAAAGGCTCCTGGTGGAAGCGCCGGGAACCTATCATCACAGTGTGCTGGTAGGTAATCTGGCTGAGACCGCCGCCGATCAGATCGGGGCTGACTCCCTGCTCACCAGAGTAGCTGCCTACTATCATGATATCGGCAAATTAAAGCGGCCTTTCTTTTTCAGCGATAATCAGTTCGGTGAGGATAATCCTCACGATGAAATAAAACCCAATCTTAGCGCTCTAATTATTAGATCTCATGTCAGAGACGGGGTGGAGCTGGCCAGAAAGTATAATCTGCCTCAAGAGATAATAGATATTATCAAACAGCACCAGGGAACCAATTTAATCTCCTACTTCTATCAGGAAGCCCAGCAGAGCGAGACCCGCTCCAGCCTGAATGAGAGCGATTTCAGGTATGAAGGGCCTAAACCCAAGACCAAGGAGGCCGCCCTGATCATGCTGGCTGATGTCTGTGAGGCTGCTGTTAGATCCAAAAATTTTAATAAATCCAATCACAGCCGGATTGAGAGCGTTGTCAGGGGGCTGATCCGGGAGAAATTGATTGAAAATGAGCTGGATGAATCCAACCTTACCCTTAAGGAACTTAATGTCATTGGAGAAAGTTTCAGCAGGATTTTAACTGGTATATATCACCAGCGGGTGGATTATCCCGAGGAAATAGATGAAGAAATGAGGAGGTTAAAAGGCGGTGACTCAGCAGGCGAAGGTTCTGATAACAAGTCAGGTTCCGGAAAAAATAATCAGTCCGGAACTGATAAAGGAGATTAAAGAGCTGGCAGAATTTGCCCTGCAGCAGGAGGATCAGGAAACCGGTGAACTGAGCATCACGCTGGTTGCAGATGAAGAAATTCGCAAATTAAACCACCGCTATCGCAGCCGGGATGAGGTTACCGATGTGCTCTCCTTTCCCATTGATCAGGAGCTGCTGGGTGAGATTATTATAGCTGCCAGCAGGGCCCGGGAACAGGCTCTCGATTACGGCCATTCTCTTAAAAGGGAGATCGGTTATCTGGCAGTTCACGGTATTCTTCATCTGCTGGGATATGATCATCACGAGGAAGCCGAACGGAATACCATGAGAAACAGGGAAGAGAAGATACTGACTGAATTTGGACTCGGCCGGGAGTAATGACCGGTTCAGGGGGGACTGCCTGATGGCTTTTAAAATAATACTGCTGATAATTTTATTTTTCCTGTCAGCATTTTTCTCCGGTTCGGAAACGGCCTTTATGGCTGTCAGCCGGGTAAAGCTTAAAGATCGGGTTAACGAGGGGGATAAAAGGGCTGAGGTGGCCGATGAGCTGCTTCAGGATGAAATCAGGCTGCTCAGTACAATTTTAATTGGCAATAACCTGGTGAATGTTGCCGCTTCTGCCATAGCCACCTCAATTGCCATTGAGCTCTTTGGCAGCCGTGGGATAGGTATTGCCACCGGGGTGATGACGCTCTTAATTTTAGTTTTTGGTGAAATTACTCCCAAATCGCTGGGTAATAATAAATCACTAGTCTACGCCATTAAAGTTGCTCCCCTGCTGATCTGGGTGGAAAAAATCTTTGCCCCCTTTGTGATTTTCTTTTCCTGGTTGATCAAGATTATCATCGGGGCAGAAAATGTCATGTCTTCAGCCTTTCTTTCCGAGGAAGAGATCCGGCGTTTTGTTAATGTTTCGGAAAAGGAAGGTGCCATTAAAGAAGTGGAAAGCGAGATGATTCAGAGTATTTTTGATTTTGATGATATTCTGGTGCGGGAAATAATGGTTCCCCGGACCGACATGATCTGCGTGGAGAACACCATCCCGGTTCAGGAGGTTGTTGAGCTCGCTGTTAAGCACGGCTATTCCCGGATTCCGGTCTTTGAAGATTCCATTGATGAAATCACCGGGCTGGTCTATGTCAAAGATCTGCTGATTATGCTGCTGGAGAAAAAGGAATACCCCCTGGAAGAATTCATCAAGCCGATTTACTTTATTCCCGAAAGCAAGCCCATCAATAAGCTTCTCAATGAAATGAAAAGGCGGAAGGAGCATATGGCCATCGTACTGGATGAATATGGCGGTACCGCCGGCCTGATTACCATCGAGGATCTCCTGGAGGAAATTGTTGGTGATATTCAGGATGAATTCGACCCCGAGCGTAAGGAAATTGAGCCTCTTTCCGAAAATGAACTTCTGGTTGACGGCAGGGTTGATATTGATAAAATTAATGAATATCTGGATCAGCCCCTGGGAGATGGCGAAACCTACGAAACCATCAGCGGCTATATTCTCTACAAACTGGGTTATCTGCCCCGGGAGGGAGAAAGCATTCAGGAAGAGGGTCTGGAAATCAAGGTGGTTTCCACCACCGGTCACCGGATTAAAAAGGTCCGGCTGATTTCAGAGAAGAAACTGGATGAAGGTTTAGGAGGAGCAGATGCTTAACTTCCGCAAAAATGAAGTGATCGGTATCATGATTCTGGTCCTGAGCCTGGGAGCAGGATTGCTTTATTTAGCGAGCGGTCATTTTCCCTTTTTTAACTTTTTTGCTTCCGAGGAAACAGCTATCAGCAGAGAGCTGCTGGAGGAAATAACCGGCCTTGATCTCCCGGAAGAAAAGCTTTATCCTTGGTGGAATCAGCCTGTGGATGAATTTATACAGGATACAGTTCAACCCGGGAATTTAGAGCCAAATTTAACTCGACCCCTGGCCGTGGTAATTGAAAACCATCCTTCCTCCCGGCCCCAGACAGGGCTTAATGAGGCTGAACGGGTCTATGAATTCCTGGTGGAAGGTGGGTTAACCCGCTTTCTGGCTCTCTATTTTTCTCAGGTGCCTGCGGAAATAGGCCCGATTCGCAGTCTCCGCTCCTACATGGTGGAGACAGCTACTGGTTATGACAGCAGACTGCTTCATATTGGAGCCAGCCCCCTGGGTTATCAGTATCTCTCTCAGCTTCAGGTTGATCATCTTGATGAAATCAGGCGGGGCAGCTACTACTGGAGGGACAGCGAAAGATCCCGGCCTCATAATCTTTTCACCGGCAAAGACAGTCTGCCTGAAGGAGCCAGTGAGAAACATTTTGCTGTCCTGCCGGCCGGCAATCCGGACAATTTGAAAGCTCCAGTCAGCCTGGCAGTTCGGGAGAAAACAGACGAAGTTGAAATCAGGTACTGGGGTGGCTATACTGTCTATTATCAATATAATGAGGAGGAGAGAAACTATCTCCGCTTTCTGGGGAATGCCAGCAGGCCCCATCTTAATACTGCCGGGGACCAGCTCACAGTCAGAAATATCATTGTCAAGTATGTTCCCACCCGGGTGATCGATGATATTGGGAGGCTGAAAATGGAGCTGGATTCTCAGGGTGAGCTTCTTTTCTTTCAGAAGGGCACCGTCATCCCCGGCTACTGGCTGAAAAACTCCGGAGGAGAGACAGAATATTATAACCGGGAGGGAGAGCCTCTTGAATTTCTGCCCGGCACCACCTGGATTCAGGTGGTGCCCCTGAATACCGAGGTTAATTATTAAACCCGGTCTGGGATCATTTATCAGTTATTTCAATCATATTTCACCGTAATTAATTTCGCCGTTATTTTCACCATATTTATTTCTGCCGGGTTATTTTATTATTAACCGAAGAACCTGTCTGGCAGTAAAACCTCTCAGAGAGCCTGCCCTAAAACACCTATAACTTATATATCTGAAACATATCTTTAATATATTTACGATCTTATAACCGCTGAAGGAGGAACAGCAGCGTGAAAACTCAACTGGATCAGCAAACCAGAGAAAAATTAAAGACCAGGGCCCGGGAGGCCAGGGAGCGGGCCTATGTACCCTATTCTTATTTTCCGGTGGGAGCAGCAGTTTTGACTGCTTCGGGCAGTATTTACACCGGAGTTAATATTGAAAATGCCTCCTATCCCCTGAGCATCTGCGCTGAGCGGACAGCAATTTTCCAGGCCGTAGCAGCCGGGGAAAGGGAGATTGTTGCCCTGGCTGTCACTGCCGCTACCGGCCGTCCGGTTTCTCCCTGCGGGGCCTGCCGGCAGGTGATGAACGAGTTTAACCCGGAAATGGAGGTAATTATGCTCAATCTTTCAGGAGATGAGCTGAGCCGGACAGCCGGCGAACTTCTGCCGGGTCATTTTGCCGCCGGGGATCTGGAGCAGTCATGAGTTTTCGCTCGGGTTTTGTGGCGGTGGTCGGCAGACCCAACGTGGGCAAATCCAGTCTGGTTAACAGGCTGATTGGAGCCAAGGCAGCTATTATTTCCTCCCGGCCCCAGACCACTAGAAAAAGAATAAGAGCCATTCTGACCACAGCCTGCTTTCAGGCTGTTTTTGTTGATACACCGGGAGTTCACCGGGCCAGAAATAAGCTGGATGAGTACATGCTGGATGAAATTTATTACGGGATCAGAGATGTTGATATGGTGGTTTTTCTGGTTGAGGCTCCAGCAGGTTACGGGAGCGGGGATCAGTTTATCTTCGAGAAGGTTCAAGAAGCTGACAGGCCGGCAATTCTGGCGGTCAATAAGATTGACAGGATTAAACCGGATAAACTTCAGAGGATTCTCGATGATTTCCAGCGTCAGACAGGTCTCCCGCCCCTGGCAGTTTCGGCCGAAACCGGTCAGGGTCTCGATAACCTCAAGGAAAAGATTTATCAGCAGCTTCCCGAAGGGCCCCAGTTTTATCCCGAAGACATGTATACCGACCAGCTGGAGCGGGATTTAATTGAAGAGCTGGTCCGGGAACAGATTTTTCAGCTGCTCTATGAGGAGATTCCCTATGGAACAGCTGTCCAGCTGGAGGAAATGAAGGAAAGGGAGGAACAGGATCTTTATTATCTCAGGACCAATATCTTTGTTGAGCACAGCAGCCACAAAGCAATTATTATCGGTAAAAACGGCAGCATGCTGAAAAAAATTGGCAGCCGGGCCCGAAAGGAAATTGAAAGAATGCTGGGCCGTAAGGTTTACCTTGACCTCTGGGTCAAGGTGAGAAAGAACTGGCGCAAGGATGAAAAGTGGCTGAAAAGGCTGGGTTATAAGGGGCAGCAATAAAAGTTCAGTCCGGCTGGAGCCGAAGAGCAGGTTTCTTCCGGATATTTCTTCTCTATCAGGAAGGACAATGAGGTTATACCGAGAATATAATTATTGACTTAAATTTTTCTCTTAATAAATTTTCCGGTTAGTGAGTTACAGGGTAACTATTAAAGGAGTTGATAATTGCTTATGGCTATCAAACCTAAAGATATGGCAAAGATGATCGATCATACCTATTTAAAGCCCACCGGCAGGGTGGAAGACATCAAGAAGCTCTGCGAGGAAGCCAGGGAATATGAATTTGCCTCGGTCTGTATCCATCCCATTTTTGTTCCCTTTGCCGCCAAACAACTCAAGGAAAGTTCGGTAAAAATCACTACCGTAATCGGTTTTCCCCTGGGAGCCAACACCACCGAGACCAAGGCCTTTGAAACCAGAAATGCCATCAAGAATGGAGCCCAGGAGATGGATATGGTTATGAATCTGAGTGCCTTTAAATCCCGGGCCTATGACCTGGTCAGGTCTGATATTAAATCGGTGGTTGATTCAACCAACACCGCCGGTGTAACCTCCGATATTATTGTCAAAGTTATCATTGAGACCTGCTATCTTGATGACGATGAGATAGTTAAAGCCTGTGAACTGGCCAGGGATGCCGGGGCAGATTTTGTTAAAACCTCAACAGGTTTTGGTACCGGTAATGCCACCACCGAGGATGTCAGTCTGATGAGAAAGACCGTGGGCCGGGATCTCGGGGTCAAGGCTTCAGGAGGTATCAGAAATTTTTCCGATGCTTTGGATATGCTGGATGCCGGTGCCAATAGAATTGGCACCAGTTCGGGAGTGGGAATTGTCACCGATGAGGAGGAGTAGCTAAATGTCATCCCGGAAGACTTCGGGGGTTGTCCTGCGCAGTATGGATTTAGGTGAGTCCGATACCCTGGTAACCTTTTATACCCGGGATTACGGGCTGGCCAGAATTGCAGTTTCTGGCAGCAAGAAAACCACCTCTTTTAAGTCAGGTCTGCTCCAGAATTTCTGCTGGAATCAGCTGGAGTATTATCAGGGCGAAGGTCTGGGCCGGCTGAATAAACTGAGCAGAAAACACAGCTTTCAGGCTCTGCGTGAGGATCTCAAGAAGATGAGCTACGGCAGTTATGTTCTGGAATTTTACTATCTGGCCGGCACCACTCAGGCAGATGTTAATCTTTTCAGGCATCTGATTAAAACCCTGTATCAGCTGGAGGAAGCCCGGAAAGATAAGGATTTTCGCCTGATTCACCTCATATTCCGCCTGCTGCTGCTGGAACATCTGGGTTTTTCTCTCCGGCTGGGGGAGGATGATTACCGCAAAGAGGAAAGATATTCAGCCTCCCGGGATCTGGCTTTTTCAGTTCCGGATGGCAGCCTGGTTCTGGCAGAAGAGGTTCCCGGAGAAAAATCCATCAGTATTGATGGTGAGGACTATCAAATTATGCAGGTCGTTAAAAATAAGGGATATCAGCTGCCGGCTGATCTGAAAATTTCCGGGTCAGCCCTGAGCAGGATCAATAAAATTTTAGATGAGTTTATTGTCTATCATCTGGAGTTAAATCTTCGTTCCCGGAGATTTCTTGATATGTTTTAAATGTACCCTCTGCCGATCTACGGCAGAAATTTTACGGCGAATTAACCGGGCAGTCTGGATGCCTCGTTCCCGAGGGAGTGAGGCTTTTCTTTATCAGGGTTATGATTATAGCAACGATTTTTTATTATTAAGTAGACCTCCATGCTTTTTTGGAGCACAACAAGACATGAAAATATTGCGGCGTATTTTCAAGGCACACCCTCAGGACCCTATAAGTTCATAACAGATATATAATAAAACGGAATATTTTCAAGGGAATACTATTTTATCATAATCATAATGATTATATATTTTAAGAGGAGTGGGAAGGATGAATTTTCAGGAGATTATTCAGAAGCTGACAGATTACTGGAGCAGAAATAACTGTGTGATCGAACAGCCCTATGATGTTGAGGTTGGTGCAGGCACCATGTGTCCCGCCACCTTTCTCAAGGCTCTCGGCAGGGAACCCTGGCGGGCTGGCTATGTCCAGCCCTCTCGCCGTCCCCAGGACGGCCGCTACGGAGAGAATCCTAACCGGGTTCAGCGCCACTTTCAGTATCAGGTTATTTTAAAGCCCTCCCCGGAGAATGTCCAGGACCTTTACCTGGAGAGTCTGGAAGAACTGGGAATTGTTCCCCGGGAACACGATATCCGCTTTGTCGAGGACAACTGGGAAGCACCGACCCTGGGAGCCTGGGGTCTGGGCTGGGAGGTCTGGCTGGACGGTATGGAGATTACCCAGTTCACCTACTTCCAGCAGGTGGGGGGCTACGATACCGATCCGGTGACCGTGGAACTTACCTACGGTCTGGAGCGGATTGCCATGTATCTCCAGGAGAAGGAGAGTGTTTACGATCTTTGCTGGGTTGGTGATGTCACCTACGGCGATGTTTATCATGCCAATGAATATCAGCAGTCCAAATATAACTTTGAAATAGCCGATACCGGCCGGCTGCAGCAGATGTTTGAGCTCTACGAAAAAGAAGCCCGGCTCTGCAACGACAGCAATCTGCCGCTGCCGGCCTATGATAATACCCTGAAATGTTCTCATATTTTTAATATCCTTGATGCCCGGGGAGCAATCAGCGTTACTGAAAGAACCCGCTACATCAAGCGGGTCAGGGATTTGGCTCAGGATTGTGCCTCCGGTTATCTGGAAATGATCAGCAGGGAGGGTGATGCCGATGTCAGCTGAACTGATTTTTGAAATAGGAACCGAGGAAATTCCTGCCGGTATGATACCGGGGCTGCGGGATAATCTAACCGGGCTGGCCCGGGAGAAGTTTAGCGAGGCCAGGATCGACTTTGATGATTTTGCCAGCTATTCCACGCCCCGCCGCCTGGTTCTCTACGGCCGGGGTCTGGCTGAAAGCCAGTCTGACAAAGAAGAAAGTGTCAGAGGCCCTGCCGAAGAGATCGCCTTTGATGAAGAGGGCAACCCCACCAGGGCCGGTGAAGGTTTTGCCCGAGGACAGAACATCAGTCTGGATGAGGTGGTAATCCGGGATGGCTATCTCTTTGCCGAGAAAACCATTGAAGGCAGAAAGACCGGCCAGGTCTTACAGAGCCTTCTGCCGGAACTGGTAAATTCCCTGCCCCAGCCTCAGAAGATGCGCTGGGGAGATAAAAAGTACCGCTTTGTGAGACCGATCCGCTGGCTCCTGGCCCTGCTGGATGGTGAGGTAATTGATTTTGAGCTGGCCGGCCTTGAGAGCGGTCGAACCACTAGGGGACAACGCTTTCTGGGAGAGGACAGGCTGGAAATTCCCTCGGCAGACCGCTATTTTGAGTTGCTTTCCGGGGAGAAGGTGCTGGTTAAAAATGAAGAGCGGCGCAGCAGGATCTTAGAGCAGCTGGAAAAACTGCTCCCCCCGGAGGTGGAAGCGGTCCGGCCGGAGGATCTGCTGAAGGAGGTTGTCAACCTGGTGGAATACCCCACTGCCTTTCAGGGTGAGTTTTCTCAGGATTTTCTCAGCCTGCCTGATAAGGTATTAACAACCTCGATGATCAAGCATCAGCGCTATTTTCCCCTGGAGAAATCCGGCAGCCTGATCAATAAATTTGTCGGTGTCAGAAATGGTGATAACAATCACCTGGAAGAAGTTATCAGGGGTAATGAAATGGTCATCCGGGCCCGGCTGGCCGATGCCGTCTTCTTTTACCGAGAGGATCAGAAAAAAAGCCCGGAAGAATTTAATTCCCGGCTTGACAGTATCGTCTATCAGGAGGAACTGGGCAGCCTGGCCGAGAAGGTCGAGCGGCTGAAAAATATTGCCAGGGAGATCGCCACCGCAGTCTCTCAGGATGAGAAGGTTAAAGAACAGGCAGCCCGGGCTGCAAAACTGGCCAAATTTGACCTGGTCACCGAAATGGTGCGGGAATTTGCCTCCTTGCAGGGTTTCATGGGAGGAGAATATGCCCGGCTGGCCGGAGAAAGCAGCGCGGTAGCCCGGGCCATAGCCGAGCAGTACCTGCCCTCCAGCTCTGAGGATGAGCTGCCGGAAAGCCCGGCCGGTTTGATTTTAAGCTTAAGCGATAAGGCCGATGATATTATGAGCAACTTTTATGTCGGCAATATTCCCAGTGGTTCTCAGGACCCCTTTGCCCTGAGGCGTAAGGCTACCGCCATCATCAGAATGATTATTGAGAAGGACCTGGACCTGGACCTGGAGGCACTCTTTGAGCTGCTGCAGCAGGAGATTGGAGCGGAAGATGAGGTCAGAGATAAAGTTCTGGATTTCCTGGAGCAGCGCCTGCGCAACTACCTGGCCGAAGAGGGGATTCGCTATGATGTGATCAATGCCGTGATGGAGAAAAACAGCTTTGATCTGGATGATATTTATGCCCGCTGCCGGGCGGTCATGCAGCTTAGGGAAAAGGATCATCAGGATTTTTTGGCCCTGATGTACGGACTGCAGCGCTGCCAGAATCTGGCTCGCCAGGGGGAACCGGCGGAAGAATTTTCCCCGGAATTACTCCAGGATGAAGAGGAAAAAAATCTCTGGAAGAAATATCAGGAGGCTGCCAGCCAGGTTCAGGAATATTACGGCAGCGAGGAATACTTTCCGGCCCTGCTTGCCATAGCCGACCTGAAAACCCCGGTCGATGAATTTCTTGATAATGTGGTGGTCATGGTTGAGGATGACAGGCTCAGAACAAACCGCCTCAGGCTTTTACACCTGGTGGCCGAACTGATAGAACCTGTCATGGATATAGCTGAAATTGCCCTGGACGAGGATTAGGGGGTCCGTTCATGAGCGAACCAATCCGGGTGTATGTTGTTTCCGACTCTCTGGGAGAAACGGCCAATGCTGTTTTTGAGGCAGCAGCCAGCCAGTTTCAGGAAGAAAATATTGAGGTGGAGAAGTATTCCCATGTCAAATCGAGCAGGGAGTTAAAAAATATAATTCTGCAGGCCGGCGAGGAGAGCGCCCTGATCGTTTATACCCTGGTGAACCCCGAGCTGAGGCAGGAATTTTTCAATCTGGGCCAGGAGCGGGAGATTCCCATGGTTGATATCATGGGTCCGGTGATGGATAAGATGGAAGAGCTTTTAGACAGCAAGCCCCAGCTCCAGCCCGGGCTGCGGCATCAGCTGGATCAGAATTACTTTAAAAGAGTTGAAGCCATGGAGTTTACCGTGAAGTACGATGACCGGAACGATGAAAAGGGGATCAGGATGGCCGATGTGGTGCTGGTCGGGGTTTCCCGGACTTCCAAGACCCCGCTCTGTATTTATCTTTCCTACCGGGGTTACCGGGCGGCCAATGTTCCCCTGGTTCCCGAGGTTGACGTGCCCGATCTCTTATTTGAGAATCCCGAGGATAAGATTTTCGGACTGACCATTGACCCCCTGCTGCTCAACGAAATCAGACAGGAGCGTCTGAAATCTCTCGGCCTGAGTCCGGATTCTCAGTATGCTTCTATAAAGAGAATAAATGAAGAGCTGGAATATGCCGATAATATTATGCGCCGGATCGGCTGTCCGGTAATTAATGTCACCAATAAATCGATTGAAGAATCGGCGGAAGAGCTGATGGAATATATTTAAAGGTGGGATGCCAAAATGGCTGCTAATTTTTCCGGCCGCCGGGAATTGGAACGCAGGGAAGAAAAAATTTTATCGCAGCGAGCGGCTTTAAGTTCGGCCAGCCGGGGACGCCGGGTGGCAGAAGAACCCTGTGATCTCAGGACCATGTTTCAGCATGACAGGGATAGAATTATCCACAGTAAAGCCTTCCGCCGGCTCAAGCATAAAACCCAGGTTTTTATTGCTCCTGCCGGTGATCATTACCGGACCAGGCTGACCCATACCCTGGAGGTATCCCAGATATCCCGGACTATTGCCCGGGCCCTGAACTTAAATGAAGATCTGACCGAAGCCGTCTCCCTGGCTCATGATCTGGGGCACACTCCCTTCGGGCATGCCGGGGAGGAGGTTTTAAACCGGCTGACCTCCAGCGGTTTTCATCACAGCCGGCAGAGTCTCAGGGTGGTAGATCTGCTGGAAACCAGATCAGATGGAACCCCCGGCCTGAACTTGAGCTATGAAGTCCGCAATGGCATACTTCATCACACCGGCAGCACTCTGCCTGAGACCCTGGAAGGCCAGATAGTAAAAATTGCCGACCGGGTGGCCTACATCAATCATGATATTGATGATTCCCTCCGGGCTGGAATCCTGACCCCGGAGGACCTGCCGGCTGACTGCCTGGAACTTCTGGGTCATACCTCCTCCCGGCGGATTGATACCATGGTCAGGGATATTATCTCGGCCAGCCAGGAAAGCGAAAAAATTCGAATGAGTGCGGACATCAAGCGGGCCACCGACAGCCTGAGAGAATTTCTCTTTGAAAATGTTTATTTTGATTCTCTGGCCAAAAAAGAAGAGGACAGGGCCCAGCGGCTGCTGGAAAAGCTCTATAATTACTTTTTTGAGAATACTAATGAGATGCCGGAAGAATTCAGCCGGCGGGCTAAAGCTGGCGAGCAGGAGCAGGCGGTGGTGGATTATATTGCCGGAATGACCGACAGGTATGCCATATCCCGGGGGCAGGAACTGTTACTGCCCACCCCCTGGCTCTACGGCCATCTATAATCTTTAACCTGCTGCCCGGGAGGATTTCCCTCCTCCCATCACGAAATTATATAAAGAGCAGCAGGATTTTTTTGTTTTGAATTGCTCTTATAGTTTTCTTCTTTTAATTTTTCTTAAAATCCTGTTTAACAGCTGTTAACCTTAAATAATTTTCGGGCCTAACAACCGGCCCGGTTCGGGAATTGATAATTATGCCAGTAATACCAAGGGAGTTTATCAGCAAAATTAAGGATGAGATTGATATAGTAAGTGTAGTTGAGGAGTATGTTTCCTTAAAACAATCCGGGAAAAATTACATGGGGCTCTGCCCCTTCCATCAGGAAAAAACCCCTTCCTTCAGTGTCAACCCCGAGGAGCAGTTTTATCACTGCTTCGGCTGTGGAGCCGGAGGAGATGTGATTAACTTTGTCATGGAAATAGACAGCCTTTCCTTCCAGGAATCTCTGTCCCTGCTGGCTGAAAGGGCCGGCCTGGAGCTGCCGGGAGGGGATCCGGTTGATCGGGCTGAACTGAAACTGAGGGAGGCCATCTTTGCCGCCAATCAGCTGACCGCCCGCTTTTATAATTACCTGCTGCTGAAGGAGGACTGCGCCGCAGAAGCCCGCAGTTATCTGGAAGAGCGGGGTTACAGTACCGAAGATATTGCTGATTTTCAGCTGGGTTATGCTCCCGATTCCTGGAGTTCTCTCTCTAAATTCCTGAGGAAAAGGGGATTCTCGGAAGAAGTTCTGCTGAAAGGCGGTCTGATCGGCAGGGCTTCCAGCGGCAATACTTATGATAAATTTCGCAACCGGATTATCTTTCCTATTTATAATGTCAGGGGAGAGGTTCTGGGCTTCGGTGGTCGGGCCCTCAGCCCTGAAGATCAGCCCAAATATTTAAACTCACCCGAAACCAAAATTTTCTCTAAAAAAACTATTCTTTATGGAATTAATTGGGCCAGATCCCCGATTCGCCAGAGCGATGAGGCTATCGTGGTAGAAGGCTATACCGATGTTTTAACAGCCCACAAACACGGGCTTGAGAACCTGGTAGCCTCGCTGGGCACCTCGCTGACCCGGGAACAGGCCCGGCTGTTAAACCGTTTTGCTGACAGGGTATATATTGCCTATGATGCCGATGCAGCTGGAAATATGGCCACTCTGCGGGGTCTGGAAATTCTACGCCAGGCCGGTCTCAGGGTGGCGGTTATAGAATTACCTGAAGAAAGTGATCCCGATGATATTATTATCTCAGAGGGAACTGAAACCTTTCTTGATTTAAAAGAAAAAGCCCGAGAACTGGTTGAATACCGGCTGGATGTAATACTGGAGAGTTATGATCTGGACTCTCCCCAAGACCGGCTGGAGGCTGCCCGGGAGGGTATTAATTTTCTGGCAGACTTAGAGGATTCTCTGGCCCGGGAAACCTATGCCCGGGTTTTAGCTGAAAAAACTTCTATTTCAGCTGAAAAATTGCAGGAAGAAATCGAAAAACAGAGAAGTATAAAGATAACAAATAATAAAAAGAAACAGAGGAGATCAGGAAAAAAACCTCTCTCATCAATTTCCGGCAGAGAATCAGTCGAATGGCAGCTGCTGACCGCCTTAATTTACAATCAGGATTACCGGGAAGAGGTTATCGCCAGCTTAAAACCCGGCTATTTTCTGGGAGAATCCCGGCAGCTGGCCGAGCTGCTCTGGCAGGATCCGGAAATAACCAGCACAGAGATTCTGGCTGAGCTTTCCGGGCCGGAAAAGGAGATAGTTTCCCGACAGCTTTTGAATTCCGGCAGGCAGATTTCCCGGACCAGGCTGGCTGAACTCAGCAGAACGATAAAAAACCGCAGCGTTCAGGCTGAAATTAACAATCTTATTGAAATTCTCTCGGACAGAGAAAAGGGAGGAGAATTTGCCATTAATGATATACTGCTCTATTATAAAAGGTTGATCACTGAAGAAAGGAGGAGCAGTGATGAGTAAGAAAGAGATAAAACTGGAAAATCAACCTGAAGTTAAAGGGTTGCTGGAAAAGGGTCAGAAGGATGGAGAACTGTCCTATCAGGATATTATGGATTCCCTGGAAGATGTGGAATTAGATCCTGAAGAAATTGAGGAAATCTATGAAATGATGGAAGATTTAAATATAGATATAATCACTGAAGATGAAAGTTCCGATGAGGACTCCGGGAAGGAGGACCGGGAGCTGGATCTGGAAGTACCTCAGGGGGTAGGGATAGATGATCCGGTCCGTATGTATTTGAAGGAGATTGGCAAGGTAGATCTGCTAACAGCTGAAGAAGAAGTTGATCTGGCCAAAAGAATGGAAGCCGGAGATCAGCAGGCTCGCCAGCAGCTGGTAGAGGCCAACCTGCGTCTGGTAGTCAGCATTGCCAAAAAATATGTCGGCCGGGGAATGCTATTTCTGGATCTGATTCAGGAAGGTAACATGGGTCTGATGAAGGCTGTTGAGAAATTTGACTACCGTAAGGGTTACAAATTCAGCACCTATGCCACCTGGTGGATCAGACAGGCCATTACCCGGGCCATTGCCGACCAGGCCAGAACCATCCGGATCCCGGTTCACATGGTTGAGACCATAAACAAGCTGATCAGGGTTTCCCGGCAGCTGCTTCAGGAGAAGGGTAGGGAGCCGACTCCGGAAGAGATCGGAGAGGAAATGGATATCAGCGCTGATAAGGTCCGGGAAATAATGAAAATAGCCCAGGAACCTGTCTCTCTGGAAACCCCCATCGGGGAAGAGGAGGACAGCCATCTGGGAGACTTTATTGAGGATGAAGATGCTCCTGCTCCTGCTTCAGCGGCTTCCTTCATGCTGCTCAAGGACCAGCTGGATGATGTGCTGGAGACCCTGACCGACAGGGAGAAGCGGGTTTTAGAACTGCGCTTTGGCATTGAAGACGGCCGTTCCCGAACACTGGAAGAAGTGGGTCGGGAGTTTGGAGTGACTCGAGAACGAATCCGTCAGATTGAAGCCAAGGCTCTGCGCAAGCTCCGCCATCCGACCCGCAGCAGAAAACTCAAGGATTATCTGGATTAGTTAAGGGATTAGTTAAGCAGAATTTATGTAGCTATAAGCTATGATACTGGAGTTAAACAGAGCAATCAAAGTCTAAACCGCCCTGAAGTCCGATATCATGCTTTTAAAACCGGGAACTTCTATTGACTGATACCCCGATATCCCGTATAATAATGATTGCGCCAGAAGATAAGGAAATATTCGGGCCCATAGCTCAGTTGGTCAGAGCAGGCGGCTCATAACCGTCTAGTCCCAGGTTCAAATCCTGGTGGGCCCACCATTAAAACTTACTCTCCAGTAAAATCAAGTCAGCCGTCAACCTTGTTCTGTATATCCGGAACAGGGTTTTATTTTTATAGTTAATTTTTACAGCAGACAGGAGGATAAGAATGCTGAAAGTTAAAGATATCACAGGAAGAATTCAGGAACTGGCACCAGCCGAGATGGCTATGGACTGGGATAACAGCGGCCTTCAGCTGGGAGATCCTGAAGAGCAGGTAAAGAGCGTGCTGATTGCCGTGGAACCGACAGAGAAGGTTGTCCTGGAAGCTCTGGAGAAAAACTGTCAGCTTCTGATTGTTCACCATCCCCTGATTTTCCAGGGAGTAAAAAGTTTAAATCTGGCTGATCCCCGAGGCAGTCTAATAGCCCAGGCCCTGAAAAACGATCTGGCTGTCTTTGCTGCTCACACCAACCTGGATCAGGCCCGAGGAGGTCTCAATGACTTTCTGGCCGAAAAGCTTGAACTTGAGGAAGTAGAAAATCTTCAATCCAATCTCAAACAGGAAAAGCTGGTGATCTTTGTGCCCCGAGATTCTATCAAAGAGGTTCAACGGGCTCTCTTTTCAGCCGGCGCCGGTGAGATCGGCAACTACTCGGAGGCATCCTTCTATACCCCGGGTACCGGAACCTTCAAGCCTCTGGCCGGCAGTTCTCCGGCAGTTGGCAGGCAGGGTAAGCGGGAAGAAGTGGAGGAATACCGCCTGGAGGTCCTTTATCAAACCCGGGACCGCAGCAGTATTATCGATTCTTTAAAAGAAGCCCATCCCTATGAAGAGCCGGCCTATGATATCTTTGCCCTGGAGCAGTACCGAAATGAACCTCAGCCAGCCCGACTGGGAAGCCTGGCAGAACCGGTCAGCCTGGAAAAATTTCTCCAGCGGGTTAAACAGGTTTTGAGTCCTGCTGTTCTCAGATATTCCGGCAGCCTGACCCGGAGAATAGGCCGGATTGGTCTGGTCTGCGGAAGTGGAGGAGATTTCCTCAAAAAGGCCGATCCGGAAAAAATGGACCTCTTTCTTACAGGAGATGTAAAATATCATGAACTTCTGACAGCCCGGGAGAGGGGACTGGCGGTCGTCGATGCCGGTCATTTTGCCACCGAAAAGATTTTTAGAGAGCTGATTGCCGATTACCTCTCGGACAGCTTCCCGGGCCAGGAACTGGAAATAGTTGAAGCCAGCCGGGATGAATCTCCCTGGCAGCTGGTCTGAGAGTCGGCTGTTTGAATTTAATATATTTTGATAAAACTTGACAGTTTTTTCAGCGGGTGCTATAATTTAATTGTAATACAAGCAATCCACTCAAGTTATGATAGGGCAGGCTGATCGGATGGTCGCGGCTGCCTTTCGGCAGCCGAGGAAAGTCCGAGCTCCCCAGGGCAGGGTGCTGGGTAACACCCAGTGGAGGCAACTCCCAGGAAAGTGCCACAGAAAAGATACCGCCGGGTTTTCTCCCGGTAAGGGTGAAATGGCGAGGTAAGAGCTCACCGGGGCTCAGGTGACTGAGCTGCCAGGTAAACCCCACCCGGAGTAAGTCCAAATAGAGGGGAAAGAGGGCGGCCCGTCCTTCCCCCCCCGGGTCTGGACGCTGGACCTGGCAGGCAACTGTCAGGCTAGATGGATGACCGTCACCACAGAACTCG
>PWHA01000254.1 GCA_003554685.1 Halanaerobiaceae bacterium | reverse complement strand
TTATTGTAATAGCCTCGCTGGTCCAGTTTGTGGAGATGTTCATAAAGAAAGTCAGCCCGGTGCTTTACAAAGCCCTGGGAATTTATCTGCCGCTGATTACCACCAACTGTGCCATCATGGGGATGGCCCTTTTGATTCCCATGAATGATTATAATTTTATCGAAAGCATTATTTTCGGTTTTGGCGCAGGAGCTGGCTTTACCCTGGCGATTGTCCTGATTGCCGGGTTAAGAGAGGAAGCCCAGTACGGTGATGTTCCCCGGGACCTTCAGGGGATGCCGATTACCCTGATCCTGGCAGGTCTGATGGCCCTGGCCTTTATGGGCTTTGCTGGTCTGGCGGTGGTTTGAGCTTGCTGGTTAAACAATCTGGAGGTGTCAATTAATGGATTCGATCTTTCTTTATGCTTTTCTGAGCATGGGAGGCCTGGCGGCTTTTCTGGCTGCCGGACTGGGATTTGCCTCCCACACCTTTTATGTAGAAAAGGATCCCCGGGTGGAGGAGGCCAATGAGATCCTGCCAGGGGTTAACTGTGGGGCCTGCGGTTATGCCGGTTGTGAAAATTTCGCTGAAGCCGTTGTCCAGGGAAAAGCTCCGGTGGCCGGCTGTCCGGTGGGTGGAGAAGAGGTGGCAGATAAACTGGCTGAGCTGCTGGGTGCTGAAGCGGAGACTTCCGAAAAACAGATTGCCCGTCTTCTCTGTAAGGGGGGCCGGCAGGAGACAGCCAAGAATGCCAGTTACCGGGGGATTGAAAGCTGTGTGGCTGCCAGTGCCGTAGGTCTGGCTGAGAAGAAATGTTCCTACAGCTGTCTGGGTTTCGGGGACTGTGAGGAAGTCTGTCCCTTTGATGCCATTACCATGAATGACAACGGTCTGCCGGTTGTTCATGATGATAAATGCACAGCCTGCAATAACTGTGTGGAAAAATGCCCCCATGGTCTTTTTGTTTTAGGGCCGGCCAGCGGCCAGAATCATATTCGCTGCTCCTCTCATGACCCCGGGAAGGTTGTTCGCAAGATCTGTGAGGTGGGCTGTATTGCCTGCACCCAGTGTGTCCGGGTCTGTCCGGTCGATGCCATTGAAATGCAGGACAATCTGGCAGTTCTGGACTACAAAAAATGTATTAACTGCGGCCTTTGTGCCGAGAAATGTCCCACCAATACCATCGATTTCTACGGAGAAAAGATTACTACCATTGAAATAACCGAGGACTGCATTGGCTGCACCAAGTGTGCTCAGGAATGCCCGGTAGATGCCATCACCGGAGAGGCCAAGGAACAGCATGAGATTGATGAGAAGAAGTGCATTAAATGCGGGATCTGTTACGATGTCTGCCCCGTCGATGCAGTGGATAAGGAGACCGAAGAGGGCTAGTCCTGCAGACTAACCCGGCAGGTCATTAAGGAGCACACTACTCTTTAGCAATACTTCCCTGCACCTGTAACACCGCTCTTTATCAATCCCTGCTTATCTCTGGTTCTTTCCGGGAATTATTCTGTTAAGTCCTGCTTAAGAAAAGGAGATAGAAGTCAGAACTTTTGGGGTACCGGGAGGTGCCCCTTTACTCTTATTTCGGCAGAGGACCGGCCCCCTTTTGCTTATTGACAAAAGCTGTAAATGATGTTACAATTATAAGTAATTAAAGAGATACTATTTCAGGAGTGAAATTAGCTTAATGAAAAGAAGCAGAATAAAGATGATTGTAATAATTGCCCTGCTGATATCAATCGGTATGGTGCTGCATGTTGTTGAGAGTTTGATACCCATCAGCCACTTTGTTCCGGGAGCAAAAATTGGCCTGGCCAATATAGCCAGCCTGCTGGGGCTGATTATTTTTGGTTTTCAGGCCGGCCTGATAATCCTAATTTTTAGAATACTGCTGGGTTCACTGCTGGGAGGCACCTTTCTCTCCTTCAGTTTTCTCATGAGTGTCAGCGGTGGCCTGTTGGGTTTTTTGTTTATGGCTCTGGCTTATTTGCTGGCCGGCAGATATTTTAGCTTTATTGGGATCAGCATAATTGGAGCAGTTTTTCACAATCTGGGGCAAATCATAACCGCCACCTTGATAATTGGTAACCTGGGGCTTTTTTATTATCTGCCCTATCTGACCCTGCTGGCGATACCAGCCGGAGTCATGATCGGCCTGATTGTAGATTTTACCTACAGCTATTTGCCCCCGGAAATGGCAGGTGATTTCAATTGACTTCAGCAGAAAGTCCCAAACTGGTGCTGGCTTCCTCCTCTCCCCGGAGACAACAGCTTTTGCAAAGGCTGGGCCTGGATTTTTTGATTGATCCCAGTCGACAGGAGGAAAATTTTAATCCCCGGAACTCCAGCCCCGAGATTGCGGTGGTACTTTCCCGGCAGAAGGCTGAAAATGTAGCCGGCCGCTACCGGGATGCTGTTATTCTGGCTGCTGATACCATAGTGGTTTGCCAGGGAGAAATTATGGGCAAACCTCAGGGTTTATCAGCTGCCAGGGATATGCTGGTCAGATTAAGAAAGCAGGAACATAAGGTTTATACCGGACTGGCTGTGCTGGAAAAAAATCAGGGGAATAACGGAGAGCTTTTAACTGAACTGGACTGCACCCGGGTAAAGATGAGGGATTTTTCCGACACTGAGCTGGAGGCCTACCTTGAATCCGGTGAACCAATGGGTAAGGCCGGGGCCTATGCCATTCAGGGGCTTGGCAGCCTGCTGGTGGAATCTATTACCGGCTCCTACTTTACCGTGATGGGTCTGCCGGTCCATCTGCTGCCTGATATGCTGGGGAGATTTGCCATCAGAATATTATAAAAACAAATATATAAGAAATTAAACTTTGTTGGAACTGTATTCAATTAATAATTATCAATAATTTAAAATCTAAATTTGGTCAAAAACAGGTGCATTATCATTCAGACAGGAGCAGGGAATGAAAGAAAATAAGGCAGGAAGTTATACCCTGAAGGAGCTGGCTGCCGAGGACCGCCCCCGGGAGAAACTGCTGCTGCAGGGAACGGAAGGGCTTTCCAATGCTGAGATACTGGCCGTTCTTATTAACAGCGGCACCAGCAGGAGAACAGCTGTGGAGCTCTGTCAGGATATACTTCAGGCAGCCGGTTCTCTCCGAGAACTTGCCGGGTTCTCAGCCCAAGAGTTGAGCAGTTTTTCCGGAATTGGTCCGGCCAAGTCTGCCAGAATCATCGCGGCTTTTGAACTGAGCCGCCGGCTTGATTCTCTGACCCCCGGATCCAAAACCCTGATTTCTTCTCCGGCAGAAGCTGCCAGGCTGATCATACCCCGCCTGAGATTTCTTCAGCAAGAAGTTTTTTTGCTGATTATGCTCAACAGCAAAAACAGGGTTTTGCAGGTTGAGGAGATCAGCCGGGGTGGGCTTGCCAGCACGGTGGTTCAGCCCCGGGAGATTTTCAAGGCTGCCATTAAAAAGTCTGCTGCCGCCGTTATTCTCTGTCACAATCATCCCAGCGGCGAGACAGACCCGAGCAGGGATGATATAATGGTTACTGAAAAAATTATTTCAGCCGGAAAACTGGTAGGCATATCAGTTTTAGATCACCTTATTATCGGTTATAACTGTTTCACCAGCCTGAAAGAAGAAGGATATATTTAATTTTATCGCCCCGGCTTAGAGTCCTGATATTATTGATGCTGGCATCAGATATATTTAGCAGGCAGATATTTTTGAATAGAGGGTTTAAGCAGGACAGCATTTTTATCTATTAAGGTCAAGGAAGGTGGAAACTATGGTTACGAAATTCCTGGGGGCCCCCTTTTCCAGAGATATGGGGATAGACCTGGGCACGGCAAATACTCTGGTTTATCTTTCCGGGGAGGGTATAATTATCAGAGAGCCCTCGGTAGTGGCTTTGAGAACAAACAACAACGAACTGCTGGCGGTGGGAGAGGAAGCAAAAAACATGATAGGCAGAACCCCCGGCAATATTGTAGCAGTCCGCCCCATGAAGGATGGAGTTATAGCCGATTTTGATGTTACCGAAGAGATGCTCCGCTATTTTATTACTAAAGCTCATAAGCGTACCAGACTGGTCAGGCCGAGGATTATTATCTGTGTTCCTTCTGGAGTTACCGAAGTGGAAAAAAGAGCGGTGCTGGATGCTGCCCAGCAGGCTGGAGCCCGCAAGGCCTATTTGATTGAAGAACCAATGGCGGCAGCTATTGGGGCTGATCTTCCGGTAAATGAGCCTGCAGGTAACATGATTGTTGATATAGGCGGAGGTACCACCGAAGTGGCCGTGATTTCTCTGGGAGGTATAGTCAGCAGCACCTCAATCAGAATTGGCGGGGATGAGATGGATGAAGCCATTGCCCAGTATGTTAAACGGGAATATAATGTTATGATTGGAGAGCGATCTTCTGAGGAAATTAAAAAGGAAATTGGGGCAGCCTGTTCCGGAATTCAGGATAAACGCCTGGATATCAGGGGACGGGATCTGGTCAGCGGTCTGCCCAAAAACATTGAAGTTAATACGGAAGAAATAACCGAATCTATCCGGGAACCGGTGCAAAGCATTGTAGAAGCAGTAAAAATGACACTGGAGAAGACCCCTCCGGAATTGTCGGCCGATGTCATGGATTTTGGAATTATGCTTACCGGCGGGGGAGCCCTGCTGCAGGGTATGGACAGGCTGATTGCCGGTGAGACTCATATTCCGGTACATATTGCCGATAATCCGCTGGATTGTGTTGTCAGGGGAACTGGTATTGCTCTGGAAGAACTGGATAACTTAAAGAGGGTTTTAATTTCTCCCAGAAAGATTTCCTGAGCAGACCGGGGGTGAAGTTATTTGTTTAAAGTTACTAAAAAGAAAATTGGCTTAAGCTCTATTATTATTCTTTTAGTGCTTATGATTTTATTTGTGAATGTTTTTGATTTTGACTTTTACCTTTTTCGCTGGCTGGAAAATGGTGTTTATAATCTGCTGGCTGTTTTTATCGGCACGGTTGAGGGCATAACCAGCTCGGTGGAAAACATTTATTCCAGCTTTTTTCGTTCCCGGGAACTAATCCAGGAAAATCACAGACTGCGGCAGGAATTATCGGAGTTGGTGATATATAGTATTTCTCTCAGGGAAATAGAAGAGGAGAACCAGAGATTGAGAGAACTGTTAAATCTAAAAGAGGATCTCCTGGCCAATCCTGCAGTGGTAGGTGCCAGAAGGATAGGCATGGCTCCGGCCAGCTGGGAGAAAAGCCTGATGGTAAGTGCCGGCAGCAATGATGGCGTGGAAGAGAGAATGCCTGTTGTCAGCTATGGAGGCAACCTGCTGGGCATGGTGGTAAATGCCGGGGTCAGCAGTTCTCAGGTTAAGCTTGTGACCGATCCGGAATTTGTTGCTGGTGCCAGGGTAGCCCGGGAGGACTCCCGGGCTTTGGGGATTATCCGGGGCCAGCCCGGCAGCAGCAATCTACTGCTGGAGAGAATTGCCTGGGATGCTGATATTGAACCTGAAGATGAGATAGTTTCCTCGGGTATTTCCGGGGATTTTCCCCGGGGGCTGCCCATTGGAGTGGTTATCAATGTAGAACCTGCCAGTTACGGGCTTTCTCAGTCAGCCGAGGTCAGCTTTAACCTGGACTCCAGAACCATTGAAGAGGTTCTTATTATTACTGATTTTTAAGCCTTTAAGGGGTGCAGATAATGCGTTGGAGATTGGGTTTCCCTGTTATGATACTCATCATATTAATTTTACAGACAACTTTTTTCTCACGACTGCCGGCAGCCAGTTTTGGACCCGATCTTTTGCTTGTGATCGCCTTTAGTGCTGGCTTTCTTCTGGGAAGACGTCAGGGTCTGGTGGTGGGATTTACTGCCGGCTTTTTGCAGGATATTCTGCTGGGAGGCGGACTGGGACTTTATGCTGTTTCCAGAATGCTGACCGGCGGGGGAGCCAGCCTGCTGCAAGGTAAAGTTTATCAGGAAAATTTTCCCCTGGTAACCCTGCTGCTTTTTTTCTTTACCATGCTGCATGAGCTTTTGATTTTTCTTCTTTCCGAACAGGTTATCTTTAGAATCCATCCTCTAATAGCACTGCTGCAAAACTTCCTGCCGACGGCAGTTTATACCATGCTGGTGGGTATTCTTTTTTATCTTCTGATTTATTATTTTTTAGCCGGTGGTGAAAGGGCTCATGGAAAATAGGATAAAAATTGCTAAAATAGTTGTGGTAGCGGTTTTCCTGCTGCTTTTTGTCCGGGCAGCCCAGCTGCAGATTATTCAGGGAGAAGAATATTTCAGAATGGCTGAAAACAACCGGATCTCAATTCGGCCGGTTAATGCTCCCCGGGGCAGGATTTATTCAGCTGATGGAGATATTCTAGTTTCCAATAAACTGACCTATAATCTATATTACCAGCCCAATGAACTTTCTCCAGAGATGACCCGGTCTGGACTCTTCGATTTTTTGGCAGAGATTATTGAAACCGACCGGGAAACCCTGGAAAGCAATTATTTTAGAAATCAGGAACTTTCCGGTCCGGGAGATGGTGTGCTTTTGCGGAGGAATATTTCTGTTGAAGACATGATTAGAGTTGCTGAAAGAAACAATCAGCTTCAGGGCATTGACATCCGGGAAGCTCCTTTAAGAGACTATATTTATGACGATATAGGCTCCCATATTATCGGCCATATTGGAGAAATTAGCAAGCAGGA
This sequence comes from Halanaerobiaceae bacterium, assembly GCA_003554685.1. Taxonomy (GTDB): domain Bacteria; phylum Bacillota; class Halanaerobiia; order Halanaerobiales; family Halarsenatibacteraceae; genus T1SED10-84. The sequence goes on along the minus strand of PWHA01000254.1, from coordinate 16,607 downwards.
ATTAAGGGATTTTGTTCAGCAGGGCAGGGATTATACCGGGGGAGATATAATTGGAATTGCCGGGCTGGAAAGGCAGTATGAGGATTACCTAATGGGCCGGCGAGGTTTTGAGGAAGTCGAGGTTAACAACCTGGGCCACAAGGAAAATCTGCTTCGCTCCCAGGACCCGGTCCCGGGTTACGACCTCCATCTGACGGTGGACTGGGAACTGCAGCAGAGGACCGAGACCCGGCTAGAGGAAAAACATTATTATTTAAAGGAGCTGGCGGAGGAAGATGATGAGATACCGGAGCCGGGAGGTGTGGCTGCGGTAATGATGGATATAAACAGCGGAGAGATTCTGGCCATGGGTAATTATCCCCGCTTTGACCCCAATAAATTTGCCACCGGGTTCAGCAATGCTGAATATGATGAGATCAGAAATGATCCCCTGCAGCCCATGCTGAACCGCAACACCATGTTTGCCGTTTCTCCCGGATCTATTTTTAAAATAGTAACCGGCATAGCTGCCATCGAAAACCTGGAGGTAGATGAAAATACTACTTTTTATGATGCCACCGGGGAATTCCGGATTCCGGGTTGGGAACGGCCCTTTAGAAACTGGCTGAATTACGGAGAGGGTGAGCTTGATTTTACCAGGGCCATAGGCCGATCTAATAACATTGTTTTTTATGAATTAAGTTATGAGCTTTATGAGGAATTCCGGGGAACCAGACTGGTGGAAACAGCCCGGGAATTCGGCCTGGGAGAGGTATCCGGCATTGATCTGCCCGGGGAAAGGGCCGGACTGGTGCCGGATGGCAGCTGGAAAAGACAGAATTTGAATGAGGGCTGGTATCCAGGGGATTCAATAAATATGGGAATAGGACAGGGCTATCTCTCCACCACCCCGCTGCAGCTTCTGCAAATTACAGCTGCTGTGGCCAACCGGGGTAAAATTTACCAGCCTACCCTGGTGCGGAAAATAGTTGATAACCGGGGAGAGATTATTAAGGAAAACAACCCGGAAGCAGACAAAGAGCTGTCCTTTGCCCGGGAATCCTATGAAATTATCGAACAGGGGCTGCTGGAGGTAACCATGACAGATTACGGGACGGCCAGCAGTGTTTTTCGGGATTTCCCCCTGGATATTGCCGGAAAGACGGGAACAGCTCAGCTGGGTTATGGCGGTTTAAGCCATGCCTGGTTTACAGCCTACGGGCCGGTGCCCGACCCCGAGGTGGCGGTGGTGGTCTTTATCGAAAGGGGCGACACCAGCCAGCATGCTGCCCCAGTGGCAGCCGATATGCTGGCCGGCTATTTTGACCTGGAGGATGAGGTGGGAGAAACTGAGGGCATGGGAGATCCCGCCGGGCCCTAGCAGCGATCCTGAAAAAACATTTACCAATAATTACTTTTCTCAGCTAAACTAATAGTAACTTTTACCAGGGGAATCAGTTGTAGTGAAATAAATAGTTAATATGAAACTAAAAGTTGAATTAATACTAAAAATATAGTAAAAATAGCTAAACTAAAAGTGTTGAGGAAGATCAGGCCTGACTGACAAACAATTATATTATAGTTAGCCGGTATTTTACAGTTAAAGGAGAGTTGGATATGTCTGAAGTTATCAATACTAAAATGACCGATCGGGGTGTGGTGATCAGCTTTAATTCTCAAGCAGACTGGAATCTAATTAAAACTGCCCTGCAGGAGCATCTGCAGGAGGCCGCTCAATTTTATCAGGGCAGCAGTCTTTACTTTGATCTTTCCTTTCGGGAGTTGAGCTCCCGGGAAATGCAAAATTTTATTAATTTGCTCGAGGCCAATCTGCTGGCAGACACTGATTTTTATTTTGTTCAGCAGGAAAAAACTGAGCCTGAGAAAGCAGAGAGTAGTAGAAAGCAGAGCAAATCTTCAACCGGCAGAGAAAGGAAAACCAGAAAGACCCGGGCCGGAGAAGAAAACAAACATTTTTCTCCCCACAATGATACCAGATTAATTCGCCGCACCCTGCGATCCGGCCAGTCAGTGGAGCACCTCCACAATCTGGTTATTATGGGAGATGTTAACCCCGGGGCCGAGATTAAAGCCGGAGGCGATATTGTAGTTTTTGGGAAATTGAGAGGTCTGGTTCATGCTGGAGCTCTGGGAGATAAGTCAGCCAGCATAACTGCCCTGGAATTAGTTCCCACCCAGATTAGGATTGCCGGGGTTATCTCGCGGTCTCCTGATGAAGAAAACAGAACAGAGATCAAGCCCGAAAGGGCTTATATTAAAGATGACAGGATTGTGGTTAAGGAGATAAAGCTTTAATTCTATATTTTAAACTTATATGTAAATTGAGCAGGAGGGATTAAATTGGAGCAAGGTAAAGCTATTGTTATTACATCAGGAAAAGGAGGGGTGGGCAAAACAACTACCACCGCTAACCTTGGCACTGCCCTGGCTTTGCTGGGCAAAAAAGTTTGTCTAATTGATGCCGATATCGGTCTACGTAACCTGGATGTGGTTATGGGACTGGAAAACAGAATTGTTTATGATCTGGTCGATGTGGTTGAGGAACAGTGTAGGCTGGAACAGGCCTTGATCAAAGACAAAAGGAATGAAAAATTGTTTCTGCTACCGGCAGCCCAGACCCGAGATAAGGATGCCGTGACTGAAGAACAGATGCAGCAAATGATCGGAGAGTTAAAAGAAAGAATGGACTATATCCTGGTTGATTCTCCTGCCGGCATAGAGCAGGGTTTTCGCAATGCTATTGCCGGAGCAGATAAAGCTATAATTATCACCACTCCTGAGGTATCTGCAGTGCGTGATGCTGACCGGATAATCGGAATGGTGGAGGCTGAAGGAGTTCACGATCCGGAATTGATTATCAACCGGATTCGCAGAGATATGGTTGAAAGAGGAGATATGATGAACATAGATGATATGCTGGAAATCCTGGCAATTGAGATTCTTGGGGTTATTCCTGAGGATGAAGGCATTGTTGTTTCTACCAACCGGGGCGAACCAATAGTCTTAAGCAACAATCATCTGGCCGGTAAGGCCTTCAATAATATTGCCAGGAGACTGGAAGGCGAAGAGATTCCCTTAATGAAACTGGAAAACAATGATTCCTTTCTGGTAAAAATCAAAAAATTTGTTGGCTTAAATTAAAGGAGGCGATGGCAATTAGTATTCTGGAGAGAATACGGGATTTTTTTACAGAGGAAGAAAAAAAGGAATCAGGCAGCAGCAATGTAGCTAAAGAAAGATTGCAGTTTATCCTGGTACAGGATAGAATTAAGCTTTCGCCTCAGCAGATGGAGGAGATGAAGGCTGAGTTGATAGAAGTTATTACCAGATATGTAGAGGTCGATAAGAGTAAAATTGATATGGATATTTCCCGGGAAGAAGAAAAGATGGCCATGGTGGCCAATTTCCCGCTGAAAAAACAGCAGAAATGAAGGAGTTTCCTGCCCTATGCACTGGGAGAAGAAGCTTTTAAAAAATCTTAATTATCGTATCCCACTGCTGACCGCCTGCCTGATTATCATAGGCTTTATCGCTGTCAGCAGTGCCGGCAGTGCCGGCATCACCGGGGGTTATATGTCCTATCTTAGAACCCAGATTGCAGCCTCGGTACTGGGTATTATGCTGCTGATTTTAATAATTTTTTTGGATTACCGCATCTTTATGGAGTATGATATCTTTATCTATGCCGGGATAATTTTTCTTTTAAGTTTTCTATTAATAATGGGCACCACCGTGGGGGGAGGCACCAGATGGCTGACCATCGGGCCGGTTTCCTTTCAGCCTTCGGAGGTGGCCAAGATTTTCATGATTCTTTTTTTGGCTGCCTACCTGGAACGCAACAGCAACCAGCTTGATAATATCAGGGGTTTGCTAAAAAGCCTGGCCTATGTTCTGCCGCCCTTTTTTTTGATTGTGCTGCAGAATGATCTGGGTACAGCCCTGGTCTTAATGTTTATCTTTGTAGCAATGTTTTATCTGGCTGGCGGCCGGGCCCGGGATATTCTGATTGTTTTTGGCGGTGTGGGTCTGATTTTCTTTCTGCTGATAACTTTTCACCTTGCCCTGGGTACCCCTCTGCCCTTTCTCAGATCCTATCAGCTTAACAGACTGATAGCTTTTGTTAATCCCGGCATAGACCCCCGGGGTATTGGTTATAATATAATTCAGGCCCGGATAGCTGTTGGTTCGGGGATGTTGACCGGCAGAGGATTTATGGCCGGCACCCAGAGCCAGCTGGGTTTTCTGCCGGAAAGACACACCGACTTTATCTTTGCTGTCATCAGTGAAGAATTTGGCTTTATCGGGGTCGCTATTGTTCTGGGGCTGTACTTCCTGCTGATCTGGCAGTTTATCAAGGTTATGTCCCAGGCCAAGGACAGATTTGGTTTTCTGATTGTTGCTGGAGTAGCGGCCATGTTTTTCTTTCACGTACTGGAGAATGTCGGCATGACACTGGGAATTATGCCAATCACCGGTATTCCCCTGCCCTTTATCAGTTACGGCGGCAGCTCACTGGTCACCTCGCTGGTAGCAATTGGCCTGGTGTTGAACGTTAACATGCGCCGCAAGAAGATAGTATTTTAGTCCTTTGAGCCTTCTGAATTTTTCTTGAATTTTAGTTTTTTCTTTTTTAGTTAGCTCAGAGAAAATCAACAGCAGTATTCCGCTAGACAGCAGTTAAAATGAATTTTCAAATCTGAGGTGCATAATTTAATGACAAATGTTTTTTCTGAAATAGATGACAGTCTTTATCAGGTTGAGAGCCCGGAACGCTACATCGGCCGGGAATGGAATCAAATCAAAAAGGACTGGGAGGAGACAGAGATCAGGACCTGCCTGGCCTTTCCTGACACCTATGAAATTGGCATGTCCCATCTGGGATTAAAGCTTTTGTATCACCGCTTGAATCAGGAAGAGGATATTTTATGCGAGCGGGTCTTTGCCCCCTGGACCGACATGGAAAAGCTGCTGAAGAAGAAGGGTCTCCATCTTTATTCTCTGGAAAATAAGCGGGAGCTGCTTGATTTTGACCTGCTGGGCTTTACCCTGCAGTATGAGCTGAGTTACACCACTATTTTAAATATGCTGAATCTGGGCGGCCTGCCACTTCGTTCTGCAGAACGGGACAACAGCCATCCCCTGGTAATTGCCGGAGGAGCCATTGTCTTTAATCCCGAGCCCCTGGCGCCCTTTATTGATCTTTTCTATCTGGGAGAGGCCGAGAGGGATATAATCAGGCTGGTGAGACGCTATCAGGAATTGTCAGACTCGGGCTGTAGCCGGGAGCAGATCCTGAGAGAACTGTCTGAACTGCCCGGGATTTATGTGCCATCTCTCTACCAGCCGGTTTATCAGCAGGGTAATTTAGAGAGCCTAAAAGTCGAGCAGGGTGTCAAGCCCAGGGTAAGCAGACAGTATATCGAGGATCTTGATCAGGCTTTTTACCCCACCAATTTTATTGTGCCCTATGCTGATATTGTTCACAACCGGGCTGTAATCGAAATTTCCCGGGGCTGCCAGCGAGGCTGCCGCTTTTGTGCTGCCGGGATGAGCTACCGCCCGGCCCGGGAACGCTCGGTTGAGACCATTCTCAACCTGGCCGAAGGGATTATCTCCAGCACCGGTTATGATGAGATTTCTCTGACCTCTTTAAGCTCCATGGATTACTCCCGAATCGAAGAACTGGTAACCAGACTGGCTGACCGGTTTGCAGGCCAGAATGTTAGCATCTCCCTGCCTTCGCTCAGGATTGACGAATTTTCTCTGAAGATTGCTCGGGAAGTACAGCGGGTCCGGCGCAGCGGTTTGACCTTTGCTCCCGAGGCCGGTACTCAACGTCTCCGCAATATAATTAACAAAGGAGTCCGGGAAGAGGATCTTTTCCGGGCTGTTCGCTCGGCCTTTGAGAGCGGCTGGCACCGGATCAAGCTCTATTTCATGCTGGGACTTCCTGGCGAAGAGGAAGAGGATCTGGCCGGGATCACCCGTCTGGCTAAAAAAACTGCAGAAATCGGCCGGCAGATCCGCCGGGAAACCTCCCGGAAAATGCGCCGTATCGAGGTTCAGGTCAATGTTTCTACCTTTATTCCCAAACCCTTTACTCCTTTTCAGTGGTATGAAATGGAGAGTCTAAGAGCCATCCGCGAAAAAATTGAATACCTGCAGCAGCATCTTACCGGACGCAGCCTTTCGCTGGACTGGAATGATCCCGAGACCAGCCGGCTGGAGGCTTTGCTGGCCCGGGGAGACAGAAGGCTGGCGCCGGTACTCGAGCAGGTCTGGCAGCGCGGCAGCCGGCTGGAAGGCTGGAGCGAGCAGGTTGACTATAACCGCTGGCAGCAGGTGCTTAAGGAGTTTTCACTAAGTGTAGAGGACTTTTTTGCCGGTCGGGAGACGGATGCTCCTCTGCCCTGGGATCATCTTTATACCGGAGTGGATAAAGATTTCCTCCGGCAGGAGTGGCAGCGGGCCCGGTCCGGGAAAGAAACCCCGGACTGCCGCTGGTCGGCCTGCAGCAGCTGCGGAATCTGTGGCTCTCCCCGCTCCGGTCTGGAACTGGCCCGGGATAAAGAGGAGGCGGCCAGTCATGCTGATTAGGGCAAAGTTTCGTAAAGAAAAGAGGCTCCGTTATATCTCTCATCTCCAGCTGCTTGATACCCTGCGACGGGCGATCCGGCGGGCTGATCTGCCGGGCAAATACTCCGAGGGATATAATCCCACTTTTAATTTATCGCTCTCCCAGCCTCTGCCGGTGGGGATGCCGGGAGGAGGAGAGTATCTTGATCTGGAGCTGACTGCTGAAATTAGGCCTGAAGACTTTTGCCGGCGGCTGAATGGCTATCTGCCCCGTGGTATCGAAATTTTACAGGGCCGTTTAACTGAGAATAAGCTTAAATCCCTGCAGGCGGTGGTGGATCGAGCCCGCTATCTTCTGCTGCCTCCCCTGAATGATGATTCTCGGGCTGAGGCAGTCCTGCAGGAGTTTCGCAATAAAAAGGAAATTATAGTAATCAGAAAACGACGGAATAAATCGGACCGCTGCTATAATCTGCGGGAAATGGTCCACAAAATTGAAACTGCCGCTGATGGACGTTGGTCTTTTCTGGTCAGCACCGGCAGCCGCGGTAATGTTAGACCGGAGGAGATTGTCAAGGGGCTGCAGCAGATAGATTCTGAAATAGGGGAGCAGCCTCTGATTAATTTTTATCGGGAAGGTCTCTATGTTTCCCGCCCCCCCAAATTATTGACACCCCTGGCGGATGAAATAATGGAGGGAGAATAAATGTGAATAAAAAAATTATTATAAATTCTGGAATTAGAGAAAAGCGAGCAGCAGTACTGGTTGATGATAGACTGGATAATTTGTTTTTTGAACGGGATACCTATGACCGCAGCGCCGGCAACATTTACCGGGGTAAAGTCAGGGATGTTCTGCCGGGTATGCAGGCAGCCTTTGTCGATATCGGCTTTGAAAAGAATGCCTTTCTTCACATTAATGATGCCTATCCCCTCTTTAACAAGAGGCAGCGCAAGAAATTTTCCCGCCATCAGCTGAAGATTACCGAAGTTTTACGACCGGGACAGGAGATTATGGTCCAGGTTACCAAGGAGCCCATCGGCAGTAAAGGTCCTAAGATTACCTGTAAAATTAGCCTGCCGGGACGTTATTATGTCTTTCTCCCGGGAGAGAACAGGACCAATATTTCCCGGCGGATTAACGATCAGGAAGAAAGGAACCGGCTTAAGAATATCACCCGGGAATTGATTGATGAACAGAATGGAGTAATCATCCGCACCAACGCCTATGAAAAGGATAAAAAACTGTTGGAGATGGATTATAATTTTCTTTCCTCCCTCTGGCAGCGCATTCTCTCGCGCTATAAACGCAACCGGGCCGTTAAGCTGCTCCACAGCGATATTAACCTGATCCATAAGATTGTCCGGGACCATCTTTCTCCCGAGATTGGCCGGGTGGTAATCGACGACCGGGAGGATTACAAGAACCTTTCCGAGTTTGCCGAAAAACTGGATCCCGACATCAACTCCCGCATCTTTCTCTACGAGAGAGATCGGCCCATCTTTGAAACCTACGGGATTGAGCAGGAGCTTGATAAATTGATGCAGCGCAAGGTCTGGCTCAAATCCGGGGGCTATGTGATCTTTGATTCCACTGAAGCCTTGGTGGCTATCGATGTTAATACCGGCAAGTTTACCGGCAAAAAGAATCTTCAGGATACTGTTTTTAAAACTAATCTGGAGGCCGCTAAGGAAATAGCCCGTCAGCTCAGGCTGCGGGACATTGGCGGCATAATTATAATTGATTTTATTGATATGGATATCAAAAAGAACCGGGAGAAGGTGCTCCAGGTCCTGGAACAGGAATTGGAAAGAGACCGGACCAGAACCAGCCTGCTGGGCCTGACCGAACTGGGCCTGGTGGAGATGACCCGCAAAAAAGTCCGGGAGAGGCTGAGTGAGCTGGTACAGAAGGAATGCCCCTACTGCGAGGGGACCGGCCGGATTATCGCCGAGACTACCATGGCCTTCCAGGTCATCCGTCAGCTTACCTCACTGGCCTCCCGGGAGCACTTCGAGGCCATTCTCTGTGAGGTCCATCCCGAAGTTGCTGCTGTACTAATTGGCAACGGGGGAGAAAAGCTGAAACAGCTGGAGGAAGAGCTGGGCAAGGATATTTATATCCGGGGCAATAATGATCTTCACCGTGAGGATTTTGAGGTCATTGAGAAGGGGACCAGGGAGAAACTGAAAAATCTGGCCCTACCGGTTAAACCGGGCCAGAAATACCGCTTTAAGATTGAAGACCGCCATTCCGATAATACCTCTGCCGGCATTGCCCGGCGTAGGGGTTATATAATTATTGTGGAAGAGGCCGGAGATCGGGTTGGAGAAAAATGCCGGGTTAAAATTGAGGAAGTTCACCGAACCTATGCCAAAGCCAGCCTGCTGCACAACTCCTGATTTTTAAATATAAATAAATATTTAAACACAGGACATCATCTGTTCTGTATAATGGATTTTGTTAAAATATACTGTTTTTAAATGATTAAGCAGCAAATTTTCATACAACAGGAGTAAAAATCAGCCCTGACAGCGGTATAGTGGAAATTAAAATGAATTTAAAGGCACCAAGAGACAGGTAGTAATATTACCAGGTATCACTCTGGGCAGTTTACTAGGGGTAAAATAACTATGGGGAAGCCCCGTTATCCTTGACTTTGGCTAAAAAATATGCTAAAATTTTAATTCGTAGGTGAAGTTAAAGAGAGTTTTTAAGTTAGAAAAGTTTTTCTTAAAATTTAACTTTAACTGTCTTTGATAATAAAGGCTGGCAAAAGCTGGCTGTTTTAGAGAACAGACGGTAGAAGGCTGAGTTTTTCTCCGGCCAAAACCGCACGGAGCTGGCAAACATCAAAGGATCCTTAAGGATCTGCCTGATTCCGGCGAGTCTGAGGTAAGGGAGGTGTGTTTGTATAATGTATGCAGTAATAAAGACCGGCGGCAAGCAGTATCGCGTTCAGGAAGGCGATGTCCTCAAAATTGAAAAACTGGAAGCCGAGACCGGCGAAGAAGTGATTTTCGATCAGGTTCTGGCTCTTTCCAATGAGGAGGACTTTGAGGTGGGGCGTCCCTACCTGGAGAATGCCACTGTCTCAGGCAAGGTGTTGGAACACGGTAAAAATAAAAAGGTCATGGTTTTTAAGTACAAGCCAAAGAGACGCTACCGGAAGAAGACCGGTCACCGTCAACCCTATACCAGGGTTAAAATAGAAAACATCGAACATTAAAAGCAGCCCTAATAACACAGACGCAGCGAGAATATTTAGCAACCTTTTTTAATCCTGTTTTAATTAGGTATCAGTGAGTAAGTTGTTATAAAATGATTTTGCAGCTATTTTATTTAGTTGTTTATAATTGTTTAATAGATTTTATTTTAAAGATTTAATTTTAATATTTTATCCAGTTAATTTTATGGGGGTGAGGATAAATGGCCACGAAAAAGGGCGTTGGTAGTTCTAAAAATGGTAGAGATAGCATATCAAAACGACTGGGAGCCAAGGAATTTGACGGCGAATACGTTACAGCCGGAAGCATTCTTGTCCGCCAGCGGGGGACAAAATTCCATCCCGGTTTCAATGTTGGCCGGGGCAGCGATGATACCCTTTTTGCAAAGGTTGACGGTTTTGTCAGTTACGAGAGAGCCGGAAAGAGCAAAAGAAAAATCAGCGTATACACTACGGAGCAGCTAGAAACTCTGGCCCCTGCTCAGTAAATTAGAGTTTTTGCCTCCCTCAGTTTTGCGGCTGGGGGATTTTTTATTGTCAGAAGAATTATTTTTTCCGGTCCTGCTTGCCAGGCCGGCTTTTAAAATCCCGGTTTAATTTTCTGGAGTGATTTTCCATGTTTGTCGATGAAATTGAAATTCTGGTTAAAGGCGGCAGCGGAGGCCGAGGAGCTGTCAGTTTTAGAAGAGAAAAATATGAAGCCAGGGGCGGGCCCGATGGCGGTGATGGAGGTGATGGGGGCAGTATCATTCTCGAAGTTGACCCCGGCCTTAATACACTGAGCCATCTGAGATACAAAAACGAATATCGCGCTGAAGATGGTCGTCCCGGCCGCGAGAAAAATCAGCACGGCCGTTCCGGCCAGGACAAAATTATTAAAGTTCCTCCTGGCACGGTTGTCTATGATGAAAAGGAAAGACAGCTGGCTGACCTGACGGAAGAGTCTGACAGCTGCCAGGTAGCCCGGGGAGGAGAGGGTGGCCAGGGCAATGCCCGCTTTACCTCGCCCACCAGGCAGGCCCCCCGCTTTGCAGAAGAGGGAGAAAGCGGCCAGGTCCGCCAGCTCAGGCTGGAGCTTAAGCTGCTGGCTGATGTTGGGCTGGTCGGCTACCCCAATGTGGGCAAATCAACTCTGATTTCCCGGGTTTCAGCAGCCCGGCCCAAAATTGCGGGTTATCATTTTACCACTCTGAAACCCAATCTGGGCGTGGTGGAATATGATGACTACCTCTCCTATGTGATGGCTGATATACCAGGCTTAATTTCTGGAGCTCATCGAGGTGAAGGCCTGGGGGATGAATTTCTCCGGCATCTGGAGCGGACCCGTCTTCTGGTTCACATGCTGGATGTTTCTGGCTCCGAAGGCCGGGATCCCCGGGAGGATTTTGAGGTAATCAACCGGGAACTGGAAAAATTCAGCCCCCGCCTGGCCAAACTGCCCCAGCTGATTGGCCTGAATAAAATTGATTTAACCGGGGCCAAGGAAAAATCAGTGGAGGTCATGAATTACTTCCAGGAGAGGGATTATCGCTGTTTTCCTATTTCGGCGGTAACCGGGGAAGGCGTCCAGGTTCTCAAAAAAGAAATAGGACGCATACTGGAGCAAATTTCACTGGAGGAAGAAACTGTCTCTGCTGCCGGCACAGCTGAAACTGACAGGGAGGCAGAGGATGAGGTTGTCATCAGGCCGGATTTTGCCGATCGGGAACCTGAAATTAAAATCATGAGGCTCACCAGCGGGGAGTATGTAGTACGGGGTAGTCTGGTTGACAAACTGGCCGAGAAGACCGACTTTTCCAGTGATGAGGCAGTGGAAAGGCTGGTTGATATTTTGCGCCGGGAAGGGCTCTATCGAAAGCTAAAAAAATCAGGAGTCAAAGAAGGCGATACCGTCATAATTGGCGACCTGGAATTTGATTATCTGGAGTAAGTTAAAGTAAGTAATTGTTAACAGGGCTTCATCAGGACTATTCCTGGTTATGTTCTAAAAAACACTCATTATTTATAAAAAACGCTCATTATTTAAACCTGATTTTTACCTGGATAATCTTAAACTACTAGGTTTTGGTATTATCATATTTTAGCAGCTGATGCCGGAGTGATTTCAGCTGTGGTTTGAGCCAGCAATTGAATCGTTTTTTAACCGCCCTCAGCCCAAAAAATTGACAGAAAAATGAACAGAGGATGCGTAGAAAACACAATATCAGGTATATAAGCTATTTTCAGGAGGTGAAATTTATGTCTTTAACAGGAAAAGAAAGAAGTTATCTCAGAGGAGAAGCCAATTCTCTCAGTCCCATTACCCAGATCGGTAAGGAGGGTATTACCACCGGAGTGATCTCTCAGGTGGAAGAATGCCTGGAAGATCATGAATTAATTAAAATAAAGCTTAATGATAACAATGAAATATCGGCCCGGGAAGCAGCCAGCAGCCTGGCCGGGGCAACCAATTCCAGTATTGTCCAGGTCATAGGCAGTGTCCTGATTCTCTACCGGGAAAACCCTGAAATTGCCGGCTATAATCTGCCGGACTAAGCAGGAATACAGCTTTCTAATAGGAACTATAAAGATAAGTAATTTTTTTTAATATCAGGGTCTTTTTGGTTTGGAATTGCTGAAAAGCTTAAAAATTCATAAAATCAAAAGGGAGTGTCTAAATTGTCAGCAGTAAAAATTGTTACCGACAGCTGTTCTGACCTTCCGGAAGAAATCAGGCAGAAGTATAATATCAAAATGCTGCCTACCCCGGTTCAGTTCGGGGACGAGCAGCACTATGACCGTGACACCATCTCAACCCGAGAGTTTTACCAGAAGCTGGAAGAAGGTTACATGCCCACAACCTCTCAGATTGCTCCGGCGGCCTTTGAGGATGCCTTTCGACAGGAACTGAAAAAAGGCAATAAGGTGCTGGCAATTTGCTTTTCCGGGGGATTGAGCGGAATTTACCAGTCAGCTGTGCTGGCTGCCCGCAGTATCGACAGTGAAGATATCAGGGTAATCGATTCCCGCTGCTGCACCATCGGCCTCAGCCTGGTTTTAGAGGAAGCTGCCCGGGCCCTGGAGAATGGCAGCACTCTGGATAAAACCCGGGATTTAATTTTCGAGCGCTGCCGCTATATGGAGCATATTTTTTCAGTGGGCTCGGTGGAAATGTTGAAAAAGGGCGGCCGGATTTCCGGCGGCAAAGCTCTGCTGGCGAACGTCCTCAATATCAAGCCCATCCTCCATTTTGAAGATGGCAAAATTGTAGCCTTTTCCAAAGCCCGGGGTCAGAAAAGAATGCTGAATGCCCTGCTTGAAGAGATGGAAAAGCGGGGAGAGGATCTAGATTCTCAGAGAGTGGGAATGGCTCATTCCGCCAGCCCCGAGCTGGCAGAGAAGATGCAGCAGAAAATTACCGATAAATTTGGTACCGAAGATTTTCTGGTGGGAGAGCTGGGCGCGGCTATCGGCTCCCATGTAGGCAAAGGAACAATTGCTATTTTCTTTCAGGGTCAGCAGGAGGTAAATCAGCCCATCCAGGCCGAGATTTAAATTACAGCACCGTTTTTTTAGCTGAAACCAGTCTGGATATACAACCTGTGGGATACATAAATCAGTGGCATACTATGAGATATTGAGAATAATTATCCGCAGAAAACCTGAAGTTTTATATGAAATTTAACAACCAGCGATAAAAGCAGCAATAAAAGGCTGGAGGGAATATTTATGGTTGTTCTGGAAATGAAGGATATTAAAAAATCATTTGGCATCGAAGAGGTTCTAACTTCCTTTAATTTAAATCTTCAGGAAGGCGAGAGAATCGGTCTGATCGGGGCCAACGGCAGCGGCAAGACCACGGTTTTTAATATTATTGCCGGTCAGGAAGAGCCTGACTCCGGCGAAATATTTCTCCAGCGGGGCTGTTCGGTGGGAATGCTGGATCAGAGCCATAATTTTACCCATTCCCGGACCATCCTGGAAGAATGTCGGACTGTTTTTGCCCGGGAAATTGACCTGCAGCAGCAGCTTCGCAGGCTGGAGGAAAAAATAGCAGATCGGGGAGAAAAAGCATCTCAAGATTCCGATACTCAGGACAGCGAACTGGCCTCTCTTTTAAAAAAATACAACCGCCTCCAGGAAAATTTTTTACGCTCAGCAGGCTACAGCTACGAAAGCAGAATTCGTAAGGTAGCCACCGGCCTGGGTTTTTCTCCTGCAGAACTTTCCCAAAAAATCTCTCTCTTAAGCGGGGGAGAAAAAACCAGAGTAGGACTGATCAAGCTTTTGCTGGAGGAACCGGATCTTCTGCTGCTGGATGAACCCACCAATCACCTGGATATCGAAGCCGTAGAATGGCTGGAGTCTTACCTTCAGAGCTACCAGGGTGCGGTCATCATCATTTCTCATGACCGCTATTTCCTGGACCGCACTATCAGCCGGCTGGTGGAGATCAAACAGGGCCGAAATGAAGATTATTCAGGCAATTACAGCTATTACCTGGAAGAAAGGGAAAGGCGATTTCAGCAGAGGCTCAAGGAATATCAGGAGCAGCAGAAGAAGATCAATCAGCTCAAGGAACAGATTGAGCAGTATAGAGTCTGGGGCCGGAGCGGTGATAATGAAAAATTTTTTAAAAAAGCCAAGGAGCTGGAAAAGCGGCTGGAGAAAATGGATAAAATTCCTAAGCCGACCCGCCTTGACAGGGTCAGCTTTGATCTGGAAGCCGGCTCCCGGATTGGCAATGAAGTTCTCCAGATTGAGGAGCTGGATTTCTCCTATCAGAATAACACTCTGTTTCACCAGGCCAGTCTTAATATTTATGGTGGGGATAAGGTAGCTCTAATTGGTCCAAACGGCTCGGGTAAGACCACCCTGCTGCATCTGATTCGGGACCAGCTGGAGCCCGACTCCGGCCGGATCAAACTTGGCCCTACGGTCAGGCCGGGCTATTACAGCCAGGAGGAAAGCAGGGATTTTGCCGAAGACCGCACGGTCCTGTCAGCCCTGAAGCAGTCAACCGGACTCCCGAACGGCCGGGCCAGAGATCTGCTGGCCAAATTTCTCTTTCGCGGCGAGGAGGTTTTTAAAAAGCTTGCTGACTTAAGTGGCGGAGAGCGTTCCCGCCTCCGGTTGCTTCAGCTGGTTTTCGGAGATAGCAATTTTCTTCTTCTGGATGAACCAACCAATCATCTGGACCTTGATTCCCGAGAAGTTCTGGAGCAGTCGCTGCAGAGTTACCAGGGAGCTGTTCTGCTGGTTTCTCATGATAGATACTTCCTCAATCAGGTAGCCGACAAAACAGTAGAGCTCTATAATCAAAGCCTGATCAAATACCGGGGCAACTATGACCATTATCTGGACAAACGTGAAGACAGGATGCAGAATTATCAGCTTCAGAACCGGAAAAATGGCAGCAATTCTGATTATAACGGCTCCAGCGGAGAAAAAACCAGGTTTGATCAGGAAAGTAAGAGATTCCCTGCAACAGACACCGGATCTTCTGAAGCAGATAGTGGCGCTTCCCCGTCAGCAGGCAACCTGTCTGATGAAGTCTCCCGAAAAGATTCCGGAGAGGATTCTCCCGGGCAGGATGAAATTTTTTACCGCCGCCAGAAAGAAAAGCGGCGTCAGGAGAGAAAGCTCAATCGCAAAAGGGAAGAGCTCGAAAGAAAAATCATCAAACTGGAAAACCGCCAGAAAAAGCTGGAAGAGGAGATGGTGGCAGCCAGTTATGAGGGAGATATAGAAAAACTGACAGCCTTAAAAAAAGAACAGGATGAACTTCAGGAAGAACTGGATCGTTATTATCAGGAATGGGAAAAAATAATCTGAGAATACCCCCGGAAAGACTCCGGCATTCTCTTGACAAGCAAAATTTATTTTGTTAATATTTAAGAGCAGGAGAGAGGCAGGAACAAAGCCTGATTGGTTCCCTGGTATTTGGATCCAGCTATACATTTTGCTGTAACTCATTGTTGTAACTCTATATTTTATAACTGAAATCTGACTTTCATCTGTCTGTTAAAATTTTGTTAGAATTTTATAAGTTTAAATTTATCCTGCCCCTGTAGCTCAGTGGATAGAGCGATGGCCTCCGGAGCCATTAGCGAGGGTTCGATTCCTTCCAGGGGCACCATTTATTTGAGTTGACCAAAAACCGTTTTTACTATCCCGATTTATTTCAATGCAGACAAAATCCAGATAACCAAAACCGGGCAAACAGAAAATTTAAGATATTTTTTCTAGTTTTTAGTCGATTTTTTATCTATCTTTTCTGGAAAATTTTTAACGAAAAAATTCATATTTGGTCTTGACAAACCGTAAATTGGATGCTACAATATTAAGCGCAGCATGAAGGAAGCGCCAAAAACTAAATAATATGGAAAGTTGCTTTTAGAGACTCAGAAGACTTTCACCCTACTCTTCTTGATATTGGCTCATTAAATATTACTGGAGAGTTTTTTTGTCTCTATAGACTTTTTAAATCAACTTCTCATAGCCTTAATTTTATGAAGTAGCTTTTAGTTAATCAATGGTTTTAAGCAAATGCAGCATTTAAATTAAAAACTAACCAATAAATCAGCTTTGAACCTTGAAAAGTAAATCAGCAGGCCCAAGATTAGATTTTCTTTGAGTTCTTTTCCCGCTTTTTCGGATTTTAGGCCGGAAAAGCTGGATTTAGAACACCAGGATTTAATTTAAAGGAGAGTTTGATCCTGGCTCAGGACGAACGCTGGCGGCGTGCTTAACACATGCAAGTCGAACGCCCCGCCCTTTTAAGGCCTTCGGGCCTTAAGAGGATCACGGGGAGTGGCGGACGGG
>PWHA01000027.1 GCA_003554685.1 Halanaerobiaceae bacterium | reverse complement strand
TTAATTTTTTCATCACAGCCTTTTTTTCGGCCTGAACCTTGTAAATATAATCAATCACCTTATTAGTGAGTCCGTCAGAATAAAAATCAAAATCCTCCCCAGATTCCACCCTGGTACCGTTTAAAGCCAGGGGAATGGGGTGCAGCAGGGCCCCCATATTATTTAAGGTGATACCGGGATAATCCTCATCAAATTTTAAATCGGGAAAGATCTCCTCGATAAAATCAAGATGCTCCTGGCTGGCAGCAAAGGGAGTGGAATAATAGACAAGCTGCTTCCTTCCCCGGATTATTAAATTATATTTTCCAGCCGGCAGGCATGGAGGATGGTCTGGGCCTCAAAGATATTATCAAAGTTGAACCTCATGCTGTTATAGAAAGCCAGACTGCCGTAGGTTCTGCCGGGATACAAAATCAGGACATGATAGTCGGGGTCAAGCAGATCCTCCAGCTGAAAGGCTATTTCCTCATGAACCCTGGCTGGAGTCACAATAAAAATATACCGGGCACTCTCTATCAATTCCTCCAGGCTGTCAGTGATACGAGTGATGGTGGTTATGCTATATTTTCTGTGTGCTTTCCGGTTATTATTCTTATTATCATCATTTTTAACCTTATTGATGGCAGTTTCGGTGCTGTCTGTGATGCTATTGCTGTCAGGAGCATCAGTGTTTTTTCTAACTTCAGAATTTTTAATAGCGTCTCTGATGTCATTAATTTCATTGGTTTCTCTGGTTTCGTTAATATTTTTTATGTCTTTGGAGGTAACGTTATCGTTTTCATCGGTAATGATACTGCCATGACTGATGCTGTCTCCGGTTATTTCTTTGCTGATAATAGCATTATTCTGAGACCTAAATAATCTATATTTACCCGGGGAGTGAAACCAAACAATAGTTTTGATGCCCCTATCCTCAAAGTATTTCGAGAGAGCTACTCCGCCAGCTCCGGACCCTATAATGCCTATCATGTATATCCTCCCTCTCTGGTGTTTAAGTTAAGTCAAGGTGCTGGCACTATAGGGACAAATCTCAAACTGCCAGCTAGGGCTTCAATGAAAAAAAGTTCCAGCCATCCAATTCTGCATTCGGCCTGAGGACAGGCTCTTATTTTCAGCCTTTAATTCCCCAGTTGTGATTCCCCAAATTAATATATCCCCTATCACGAAAAATATAGCAGAATAAACTTACCTGCAGCAGGCATAATCTCCTGACTCCGCTGTTTTAAAAGATCAATTTCCCATAATACTTACTGGAAACTACTATATATCACTGGATAAAGAGAATGAGAGCATATCATCCACGGTGGTTAAATCATATCCTTTATTTTGAAGCATCTTTATAAGTTCCGGGAGAAATTCCACGGTATGAGAGCGGTCTCCCCCCCCATCGTGCATCAAAATTATAGCCCCGGGATGAACTTTAAGACGAGTCCTGGTTAACAGCATTCCGGGATGATTATTATCCTCACGCCAGTCTTTGGTGTCCACTGACCAGTTTATCACTTTATATCCCAGTTCGGATAAAAGTATTATCTGCTCCTCGGTTATTTTGCCATAAGGTGGTCTTACAAGCTCAGGAGACTGGCCTGTCAGGCCTTCTATTAATTTCCCGGTCCGTTCTATCTCCTGCTTCCTAACAGTCTCCCAGTCCAGTCTGGTAAAATTGCGGTGAGAGTGGGAATGATTGCCTATGCTGTGGCCTTCCCGGGCAATTCTCTGGACCAGCTCAGGATGCTTCTCAACCTGCTTTCCCAAAAGAAAAAAGGTGGCCTTAATATCATATTCTTTTAGTATGTCAAGAATTAGAGGAGTATAATCAGAGGAAGGACCATCATCAAAACTTAAAGCCGTTTTCTTTTCCTGTTCGGAACCAGCAATGAAGAAAGTTCCAGAATGTCTTTCCTGTTTTTCTTCAAAGTCAGTTGTATAACCGTTATCTGACTCTGCCTGGATTTCCCCCTGAAAAAACATCGACGCTGTTATTGACAGCAATAGAACAAGAAATATATTTAAGGCTTTTTTACTATAATTTGTCGAGATAGCCTCCTGTAGCCGCATAATAAATCCCCTCAAATCTTAGTTGTAAAAAACATAATAAGATAATCTCAATCATTTCGTCTAACCTTCCAGTACAGACAGGATTTGCCCCTAATTTCCCAGCTGAGCCTCCTCTGAATTAGTTTACCTTTTTGGGCTGCCTGGTACTTTTCTGTTTTTACACATTTTATTCCTCATAAATTAATAGGTTATTCCTGTTTTCGAAATGATAGTTTTCTGAGCTAAGTTAATTTAAGGCTATTATTTCACCCTCAATAAATTATTTCAGGTGATTTTCTTGAAATAGAAAAATATAATTCAGAGTCAAACTTGAAGGCCTGATGCCCCTGAACAGTATTATTTTCACCACCCTCATTATCTCTAAGACCATCTATTATATCTTTTTCTACATCCCGCTTAACCCTCTCATATTTTTCTCTTAACACCCGGGGAGAGGTAATATAAGCAGTTAATTCAATAAACTCTTTGATGGTGGTATAATCCCGCATAAATCTTAACATCCTGGTAATCTCATCCTCTACATAACCATAAAGCTTGCGATTCTGATAGTAGCTTGCCATGGTGGCCTGATTTACCCTGAAACCAACATGGCCCTTTTCCCAAAGTTTCCGGGGGGTCTCCTGCAATTCTGCTCATCATCCGGGCATAATCTTCTATGACTGTATCATAAAAGTAGGGAATTTCCTCTGCCTGCTCTTCTCTTGCCTCCATTGTTTCTTTGATAAAGTTATAGAGATTCTTTTCTCCCGGTTCATCCTCGGCTTCTCTCTCCTCAGACTCATCCTTCGGCAGCTCCAGCAGCACATCATAATATTCCACTTCAGCCCTCAGCTGGTCACGATAGGCCTGAGCCAGTTCCCAGGTTCCAGGAGCCGCCAGTATATCAGCCTGGCGCTGGAGGCCATAAATAGCTGAAATCATATAGGGATCAATTCCGGTAAGCCAGGCCATTCCCAGGCCTTCTTTAAGGGGAAGATGCTCTCCCAGAAAAAAACCTCCTTCCAGCCAAATGTGTTCATCCCGACTGGTAAACATTATACGATGGGGGGATTTGGTTAGCTTAACCATGGGATCTCTCAGAGCATATTCGCCAAAGAAATGACTTATCTCAGCCAGAGATTCTTGCGCCCACCCTTTAACAGTTTCTTCATACCGGTCCCTCTCTTCCCTCAAATCCTCAACATCCTGCAGCCGGTTTAACTGCTTTTGGATCTCGCGGTTGAGTTCAAAATATTCCTTTACTCCCTCAGTATCAACCGCCTGGACCTGAACAGAAAATACCAGCACCAGGAAACAGCTTAAAATGAGCAAGCCAGCCCCTATTTTGAAACCAATTCTCTTCCCCAGCAGATCTTTTTTAAACATTTTTAACCTTCTCCCTTCTCTTTTTTAAGAAAAAGAGGATCTTAAAGAATTTTTTGAAAGGTTAGAGATAGAAATCAAGGTCGGAGATAATCTTCTGGTATTCCTTCTCTGGCCTCAAGTTTTATCTCCAAACCTGTTAGGGAACCAAATCATCAGCATAAAGATTGAGCACCGCAGATATCTAGCTCTAGTTCTCCAGCCTGGCGATAACCCTCTCCAGATTCATTTCTACTTTCTTATGATCCGGGTCCCGCTCCAAAAGCTTTTTCGTAATTTTCTTTCTGCCATTGCCAGTAAACCGCGCATACTGTAATACTGTTCATTATATTTTCTCATATCTTCAGGCACCAGCAGTAATATATCCCGGGCAGATTCAAGCTTATTATTGCGATGGAGGATGCGGGCATAATTAACCAGAGTATAATAATTATCTGGCTTATGATTGAAAGCTACCTCCATATGATCAAGTGCTTCTTCAGGACTATCCTTCCGAAGATAGGTCATTCCCAGAAAGAAATTGGCCTCCCAGATATGGTCTTCTTCTTTTAATTCCAGCCAGAGCAGTTCAGCTTCTTCATACTCCCCTGTATAAAAAACACTTCTGGCCTGCCAGAGCTTCTCCTCAACTTCCTCAGCAGCCGCTGTTAGGGCGAAAAACGTCACCAGTAAAAATACCATGAAAATCACCAGTACAGGCTTTTTTGCCCTCACCTTTTCATCCCCCTTTAATATTTGGTAATATTTTTAACTTTCATAATTTTCGAGCTAATATCAGCCTCTTCTATCATCTCTCCTTGAAATGAAGCCCCTGACACCTCCTGAACACAGCTTTATCAATTATATTAAAACTTCTTTTCCGGGCCAAAACCCCCACGGCCCCAGATAAATAAAAATAGAAACCCTCTTGCTTTCCCTGCGGTCAATCCTTCTCTTCATCCTCCTCAGCTACAACATTCTCAAAAACCTCATCCACAAAGTTTTTAAACTTTTGGCCTTCATCCTTGACTTCCCGGGGAAGCTCCTCCTCATTTTCTCTTTTTGCTTTTCTAACCAGGGCTCTATTTGCCACTTTATCAGATATAAAGATAGGAGCATCTGTTCTGAGGGCCATGGCTATGGAGTCGCTGGGCCTGGCATCAAGAGCATAGCTTTTCTCATCGTGCTTGATAACAAAGCGAGCGTGAAAAACATCATCCTTCAGATCACTGACCACTACTCTTTCAAGGCTGGCATTTAAGTTCTTCAACACTTTGTTCATAAGATCATAACTGAGGGGTCGGGGAGGTTCTATGTCTTGCATTGCCAGCACAATTGCCTGAGCTTCTGCCTGGCCAATCCCAATAGGAAGTACGCCCGTACTATCTTCCTCCTGCAGTAAAATTACGGGGACCTGTTCTTCAACTTGTATGCCTACTGCTTTAACAAAGACTTTGCGCATATTAATTCCCTCCTCTCTCTTTGCTCGATAATCTCCTCCCAGATGATTGGAAACCTACAATAAACGAGAACACCTCAGTATCTCCTGAAGCTTTACTGCAATAATGATTTTTGGAAATAAAAAATTCGGCTCATATAAGACCCGGTTCATTTTTTCATTTTCATAGCCATCTCAACTTTTTACAACCTAGCTCTCTTCTTCTGAATTTTTCCATTTGTGGTTGCAGTCCTTACAGATATTATATTCTGTTTCCTGATTTAATTGATTTATTGAACTCTGATGGGTTTCAATTATTATGCTTTTTTGGATATTTTCCCTTTCACAATTCGGGCAGCTCATTATTTGCCCTCCTTTTGCTCCTGGATATATTTTTCCAGATCCCCTTTTTCAATTCTCCATAATTTGCCCATCTTTGCCCCATTCAAGGGGTGTTCATCATTATTTAACCAGCTTCTGACTGTTACCGTCTTTACCTTAAGAATTTCTGCGATCTCATTTGGTGTTAAAAATCTATCTTCTGCCATAAAATATCCTCCTTAGTTCCAGTTGTATGCATAATCATAACATCAATTTTTGATATATGCAATTGTTTATATTTGTTTAGGTTATTTTGTTTTATATTATAATTACAGCGGCTTTTTCTTTAAAAGCCAAATATAGGCAGATCTTGAAGAAGCAATATTTTTCTCTTCTCCTGAGCACTTTAATAGTCTTAAAGTACTGGTATTTTATAAAACAATATAGTTCTTCCTTTTCAGCATAGCTCTGAAGCAACACTCTTACTCTATCTTCGCTAATGCCTTCAGGAAGGGGATAACTCTTATAATATTGTTGGCATTAATCGCACTGTATAGCATACTCGGGGTTCAGATGAAGTTCCAGGGCTTCTTCAAACTCATTATAATCCAACTCTAGAAGACTGTTGCAGAAACCCTGATAATTTAGCAAAAAGCTTATCAAATTAATACATTAAAAAGCCCTATTATCCTTGGTATTTCTAGCATTTATGTGGTATAATATAGTTAAGTTTAGGGTGATAATTTTATACATACCAGGGGGAAACTACATTGATGGGCAGAAAATCTGAACAGAAAACTTTTGTCGAGTAGGCGGGGCCTCACGGCCCCAACCCCTCCAGAGAACCGCACGTGCCCTATTTAGGCATACGGCTCCTCACTTAAGCATTCACAACTTG
>PWHA01000298.1 GCA_003554685.1 Halanaerobiaceae bacterium | reverse complement strand
GGAAAATGACTGAAGCAGCTGGAGAATATGCCGGTATGACAAGAGAAGAATGCCGGGAACAGCTGGTTGCTGACCTGAAGGCAGAAGGTTATCTGGTTAAAATTGAAGAGCATCAGCATGGTGTGGGCCGGTGCTACCGCTGTGATGAGATTGCGGAGCCCATGGTCTCCAAGCAGTGGTTTGTTGAGATGGAGCCGCTGGCTGAGCCGGCAATTGAGGCGGTTAAGGAGGGAGATATTAAATTTGTGCCTGACCGTTTTTCCCGGGTCTATCTGAACTGGATGGAGAACATCAAGGACTGGTGCATTTCCCGTCAGCTCTGGTGGGGACACCGGATACCGGTCTGGTACTGCCAGGACTGTGGCGAAATTAATGTAGCGCGGGAGGAACCAAAAAGCTGTCAGAACTGTGACAGTCAGAATCTAAAGCAGGATGAAGATGTCCTGGACACCTGGTTCAGCTCAGCCCTCTGGCCCTTCTCCACGCTGGGCTGGCCGGAGGAGACTGAGGATCTGGATTTTTACTATCCCACCGATGTGCTGGTTACCGGACGGGATATAATTTTCTTCTGGGTGGCCCGGATGATCTTTATGGGTCTGCATTTTCAGGGGGAGAAGCCCTTCAGCGATGTTTATGTCCACGGGCTGATTCGTGATGCTCTGGGCCGGAAAATGAGCAAATCGCTGGGTAACGGGGTTGATCCTCTGGAGGTTATTGAGGATTACGGGGCCGATGCCCTGCGCTTTATGCTGATCACCGGCAATACCCCCGGCAATGAGATGCGTTTTCGGGAGGAAAGGCTGGAAGCCAGCCGTAACTTTGCCAATAAAATCTGGAATGCAGCCCGCTTCATGCTGATGCATCTTGAGGAAAGCGACGGGCTGGATATAACCCATTATCAGCAAGAAGATTTTACCCTGGCAGAAAAATGGATTCTCAAATGCTTTAATGATGTTGTTGAAAAAGTTAACAAAAACATGGAAAAATATTTATTCGGTGAAGTCAGTAAAACTCTCTATGACTTCATCTGGAGTGAATTTTGTGACTGGTATCTGGAGCTGATTAAACCCCGCCTTTACCAGGATGATAATCCCGAGGATGTCAGACAGGCTGCCCGGATAGGTCAGTATATTCTGGCCAATATTTTAAAACTTCTTCATCCGGTTATGCCCTTCATTACCGAAGAAATCTGGCAGAAGCTGCCCGGGACCGGTGAGAGTATTATGATTCAGGACTGGCCCGAGGTTCAGCCGGATTATCAGTTTCTTGATTCAACAAGAGATCTGGAGCTGATTAAAGAGGTAATCCGCTCAATTCGGAATATACGCAATGAGATGAAGATAGATCCCGGCCAGAAAATCACTGCAGTCCTCTCAGCTGAGCAGGAGAGCATTGAGCTGCTGCAGCAGGCAGAGAATTATCTCAAAGCTCTTGCCGGTCTGGACAGGGTAACTATCGGGCAGGAAATTAGTGAGAGACCGGATAAAGCAGCTTCTGCGGTGGTTCAGGATATTGATATTATTCTACCTCTGGAGGATATGGTTGATATAGAAGAAGAGATTGCCAGGCTGGAGAAAGAACGGGAGGAAATAAAATCAGAGATAAAGCGGGCTGAGGGTAAACTGGCCAATGAGGGCTTTGTTAACCAGGCACCGGAAGATCTGGTTGAGGCAGAAAGAGAAAAACTGGAGGAATATAACCGGCAGTTAAGCAGGATTTCTGAGAGAATTCAAGAATTAAAAGCTTAGATTATTCTTTGATTATCAACTAAAGGATTTTTCCTTTGTTTCTTGAATTTAATAATAGTGTTATGAATTTTTATCTATTTTCAGGATTAAATCAAGGATTTAATCAAATGTAGCAGAAATAATACATTTATCAATCTCATTACTGGAGGTGAAATAGTTGGAATTAGAACTGGAAAGGGTAGATGAAATTGTTGAAAAAAATAAAGAGGAGGCTCAGAAAAAATCTCCTCTAATACCTGTGCTACAGGATATTCAAAAAACCTATGGCTGGCTGCCGGAAGAAGCCATGAAAAGAGCCGCTCGAAAACTGGGGGTTTCACTGGCTAGTTTATCAGGGGTTGCTTCTTTTTACAATGAATTTCGCCTGAAACCTCTTGGAGAAAATCATATTGTGGTATGTACCGGTACTGCCTGTCATGTCCGGGGAGCACCCCTGCTGGTGGCTGAACTGGAAAGAAATCTTGATATCAAGGTTGGCCAGGTGACAGAAGACCAAAAATTTTCCCTGGAAACAGCCAGATGTGTAGGTTCCTGTGCAGTTGCACCTGTAATACTGGTTAACGGAGAATTTCACGGTAATATGACTAAAAAGAAGATTTCTGATTTAATTACTGAGCTGGAGTAAGGAGGGTTATAATGGCAAAAGTATCATCTCCCAGAGATTTAGAACAGTATCAGAAACAGGCTAAAGCTGCCCGGGATAAGATTGAGACCTTCATTACTATGTGCGGGGGAACGGGCTGCGAGGGCTCTGGCTGTCGGGAAGTTATAAAAGAAATGGATGAAAAGCTTGCAGAAAAAAATCTGCAGGAATCTATCAGCTTGAAAGTTACCGGATGCCAGGGATTTTGTGAAAAGGGTCCCTTAATGGTTATCAGGCCTGCTGGCAATTTTTACTGCAATATTCAGCCCGATGATGTGGAGGAGATAATAGAAAAGACTGTTCTCAAAGGTGAATCAATATCCAGGCTGGAGTATCAGGATCCCGAAACTGAGGAAAAAATCTTAAAAGAAGAGGATATACCCTTTTATCAAAATCAGGAGAGATTGGTTTTTAAAAATAACGGATATATCTCACCGACCAGAATTGAAGACTATTTTTCGGTAGATGGTTATTCCGGGCTGGTTGAAGCTCTTTTTAATATGTCGCAGGAAGAAGTAATTGAAGAAGTTGTAAATTCCGGACTCCGGGGTAGGGGCGGGGGAGGTTTTCCAACCGGTCAGAAATGGAAACTCACCTATCAGGAGGACTCTGACCCCAAATATGTAATTTGCAACTCTGATGAAGGTGACCCGGGGGCCTATATGGATAGAAGTATTCTGGAAGGAAATCCTCACCTGGTTCTGGAAGGCATGATGATTGGAGCTTATGCAATTGGAGCTTCTCAGGGATTTATTTATGTGAGAGCGGAGTATCCGCTGGCTGTAAAGCACATCAATATAGCAATTGAGCAGGCCAGAGAATGGGGATTGCTGGGTGAAAATATTTTAGGTTCCGGCTTTAGTTTTGAAGTTGAAATTATGGAAGGTGCCGGGGCCTTTATCTGTGGAGAGGAAACGGCTCTGATGGCTTCAATTGAAGGGAAAAGAGGAATGCCCCGACCCAAACCACCCTTTCCTGCCACTAGCGGCCTCTGGGGCCAACCAACCAATATAAATAATGTTGAGACCCTGGGAAATGTCCCCTTAATAATTAAAAATGGAGCTGACTGGTTTAACTCCATAGGTACCGAAAACAGCAAAGGGTCAAAAATATTTTCTCTGGTTGGAAAGGTCAATAATACCGGCCTGATTGAGGTTCCAATGGGGATAACGCTGAGAGAGATAGTTTTTGATGTAGGTGGAGGAATTCCAGGAGGTAAAGAAGTTAAAGCTGTGCAATCTGGAGGCCCTTCGGGAGGCTGCATTCCCAAAGATCTGCTGGATATTCCGGTAGATTTTGACAGACTATCTGAAGTGGGTTCCATTATGGGATCCGGAGGGCTGGTGGTGATGGATGAAGATACCTGCATGGTTGATGTGGCCAAATTTTTCCTTGATTTTACCCAGGATGAATCCTGCGGTGAATGCCCTCCCTGCCGGATTGGTACCAGGAGAATGCTGGAAATTCTAAATAGAATTACTTCAGGTGAAGGTCAAGAGGGGGACATTGAACTGCTTGAAAGACTGGGTGAAGACATTATAGATACTTCTTTATGCGGACTGGGACAAACTGCTCCCAATCCGGTTATCAGCACCATTCAGTATTTTAAAGACGAATATGAAGCTCATATTTATGATAAGGCCTGTCCGGCCGGAGTCTGTCAGGATTTAATTTATTATAATATAATTGAAGAGGAATGCAGAGCCTGTGATCGTTGCCGCCGGGTCTGTCCTGTGGAGGCAATTGAGGGCGAGCCGGGAGGAGATCCCTATATTCTGTATGATGATATCTGCATCCGCTGTGGAAACTGCATTGAGGAATGTCCCTTTTCAGCAATAGAAATTGTTCCAGGACAAAAAGAATGAAATATAATTACAAAAATGCCAGAAAAGGAGTTTGGTAACATGGCTGAAATCTCCATAAACGGAAGTAGCTATCAGGTTGATGATGACCGGACCATATTATCAGCAGCCAGTGAA
Source organism: Halanaerobiaceae bacterium (assembly GCA_003554685.1). Taxonomy (GTDB): domain Bacteria; phylum Bacillota; class Halanaerobiia; order Halanaerobiales; family Halarsenatibacteraceae; genus T1SED10-84. The sequence goes on along the minus strand of PWHA01000298.1, from coordinate 1,702 downwards.
CTTGGATATGATATACCAACATTGTGTCATCATTCCGTAATAAGTGACTGCGGAGCCTGCCGGGTTTGTTTGATTGAAAACAAGAAATCCGGAAATTTAATGCCATCCTGTACGACAAAGGTTGCTGATGGAATGGTAATTGAAACCGAGAATAAAAGATTGCGGAGAGCCAGAAAAACTGTCATTGAGCTTTTGCTGTCCGATCACCCCAATGACTGCATGACCTGTGAGGCTGATGGAAACTGTGAATTGCAGGATTTAGCCTATGAGTTTGGAATTGATGAACCTCCTTACGGGGGTTTCAAAGAAGAACCTCGCTTTACCATTGAAAGAGATAATCCTTTTATTGAACATGATCCAGATAAGTGCATCCTTTGCGGCCGCTGCACCAGGGTTGACCAGGAGGTTCAATGTTCCGATGCTATTGAATTTGTGGAAAGAGGATTTGCAGCAAAGGTTGGGGCTGCTTTGAAGAAGGATCTGGGTGATGAAGATTCCAGCTGTGTTTTCTGCGGTCAGTGCGTGGAAATATGCCCAACCGGGGCTTTAAGTTATGCTCCTTCTCTGGGAGAGGGGCGGGAATATCAGCTTAAAAAGACAGAAACTACCTGCGGCTACTGCGGTGTGGGCTGCAAACTGGAATTGAAATCCCGGAACAATAAAGTGGTAGGAGCAGGCTCAATCTACCGGGACAATCTGCCCAACCCCGATGGTGAAGCCTGTGTTAAGGGGCGTTTTGGCTATGAATTTATTGATCATCCTGACCGCCTGACAAAACCCTTAATTAAAGACAAAGAAAGCGGTGAATTTAAAGAAACGGACTGGGAAGAGGCTCTGGATTATGTGGCAGATAATTTCAGGCGAATCAAGCGAGATCACGGAGCTGAAGCCTTTGGTGCCCTTTGTTCGGCTCGCTGCAGCAACGAAGAGAATTATTTAATTCAGAAACTGATGCGTGCTTCAATCGGCACCCATACCATCGACCACTGTGCTCGATTGTGACACTCCTCCACTGTGGCCGGTCTGGCCAAAAGTTTTGGTAGTGGAGCAATGACCAACTCGATAGCAGAAATTGATGGACTGGATGTCATGTTTGTTACCGGCTCCAATCCTACTGAAAATCATCCGGTTATAGGCAGCCGGATGAAAAAGGCAGCCCGTCGGGGAGCCAAACTGATTGTAGCAGATCCCCGTCGGATTGAGCTGGCTGAAGAAGCTGACATCTTCCTGCAGCAGCGTCCTGGAACTGACATTGCTCTAATTAATGGCATGATGCATGTCATAATAGAAGAAGACCTCCAGGATAAAGAGTTTATTGAAGAACGAACAGAAAATTATTCTGAGGTCGAGGAAATTGTCAGCCAGTATCCTCCGGAAAGAGCAGCAGAAATTACCGGGGTTCCGGCTGAAGATATTAGAAAAGCAGCCCGAATGTTTGCTGAAGCTGATAGGGGAGCTATTTACTATGCTATGGGGATTACCCAGCATGTCACCGGTACCGCCAATGTGACCTCTCTCTGCTGTCTGGCGATGCTGACCGGTAATATCGGTCGGGAGAGCACGGGAGTAAATCCTTTGAGGGGTCAGAGCAATGTCCAGGGAGCCTGTGATCTGGGCGGACTTCCCAATGTTTTTCCAGGATATCAGAAAGTAGATGACGAGAAAGTACGGGATAAGTTTGCTGAAAAATGGCAGGTTGATG
>PWHA01000271.1 GCA_003554685.1 Halanaerobiaceae bacterium | reverse complement strand
GTAATTATCGGATCAATGAATATGGATTTTGTTGTTAATTGCAAGAGATTGCCTGAACCTGGTGAGACAATAACCGGTAAAAGCTTTTCCCGACATCCTGGTGGCAAAGGTGCCAATCAGGCTGCAGCAGCCGGTCTTTTAGGTGCCAGGCCGCTATTTATTGGAGCCAGAGGCGATGATGATATTGGCCGATCTCTAAAGGATAATCTGGAACGCCAGGGGGTTGAGCTGAAACTAATTACTGCCGATACCGAGACAGGAACAGCTCACATCTTTGTTACTGAAGATGGCGAAAGTCATATAATTATTATTCCCGGTGCCAATGGTACTCTTGACAGGGAAAATATTCGCTCGCTGGCTGCAGAAATTCAGGAAGCTGAAATTTTACTGCTCCAGCTTGAGATTCCCCTGGAGGCTGTAGCTGAAGCTGCCAGGCTGGCAGCCGGGGCTGATACGACAGTAATTTTAGACCCCGCGCCCGCACAGGAGCTGCCAGCTGAGCTTTTAGCTGATGTCGATTATCTCCTGCCGAACGAGACCGAGCTTGAAAGGCTGACAGATTCAGCTGAGATCGAAGAGGGCTGCAAAAAGCTGCTGGCCGGCGGGGTTAAGAATATTATTGTTACCCTGGGTGGCAGAGGAGCGCTGCTGGTAAATTCTGAAGGCAGCAGGAGCTTTGCTGCTCCAAAGATTGAAGTTGTTGATACGACAGCGGCTGGTGATGCTTTAGCCGGCGCCTTTGCTGCGGCTTTAAATAAAGGGCTTGCGCCTGAAGAAGCTGTTCGGGAAGGTATTTATTATGGTTCGGCAGCAGTCAGCCGGCCTGGTGCCCAGAGTTCGCTCTTTGCCAGCGAGGAATTTGCCGAATTTTTAAAGTCCAGGTCTGAATGGGTAATGTCAAAAGATCTATAAAAGAACACGTAAAGAGGTAGAAACTGCCATTTAATTAAGGTTGGAGCTCTGTATGATCGGGGGTCTGTGAGATGAAAAAGGGAGTATTATTAAACAGCTATATAAGCGGTCTGATTGCAGATTTAGGTCATAAAGATAGAATTGTGATCGGGGATGCCGGCTTACCGGTTCCAGAAGGTGTGGAAAAGATTGATCTGGCGGTAAGCAGCGGCCTACCAGGTTTTATTGAAACATTAGAGGCAGTACTATCTGAATATGAGATTGAGGCCGGCATCATGGCTGAAGAGATAAAAGTTGAGAATCCAATGATATTAGAGGCCACCCGGGCTAAACTGCCTGCAGCAGTGGAACCAGAGTTTGTCAGTCACGAAGAATTTAAAAAACTTACCGAGAACTGCAGGGCAGTTATCAGGACCGGGGAATGTTCCCCCTATGCCAATATTATTTTAGCTGCTGGAGTGACTTTTTAATGGCTGATAAATTGCTTGAAATGAAGAATATTAGTAAGAGCTTTCCTGGTGTTCAGGCGCTGTCTGAGGTTGATTTTAATGTCGATAAAGGTGAAGTTCATGCTCTGGTTGGTGAGAATGGAGCCGGTAAATCGACTTTAATGAAAGTTTTGACTGGAATTCATCCTGATTATGAAAAAGGTCAGATATTTTATAAAGGTGAAGAAGTTAGGTTTAAGAATCCAGCAGAAGCTCAGAAAGCCGGACTGGCAATAATTCATCAGGAATTAGAGCTGATACCTGAATTAACGGTGGCTGAGAATGTCTTTTTAGGCAGAGAGCCAGGCCGGGGCTGGATTAACAGGAAAAAGCTGAAGGCTGATACTAAGAAGATCTTTGAAGAACTGGGGATTGAGATTAATATTAATAAGAAGATTAAGCACCTGACTATTGGTAAACAGCAGATGGTTGAAATTGCCAGGGCGATCTCCCAGGATGCTGAGATAATCGCCATGGATGAGCCAACCTCATCACTTTCTCAGCAGGAAGTTAAGATACTTTTTGCTTTAATTCAGGACCTGAAGGAAGAGGGAATAGCAGTTATTTATATTTCCCATCAACTTGAGGAGATATTTGAGATTTGCGACCGGGTAACAGTTTTAAGGGATGGATATAAGGTAAAGGAACAGGCTGTTGCTGATATCAATAGAGACGAGATTGTCAGACAGATGGTTGGACGGGATGTTGAGGATAGATTTCCAGACTTTAAAATCAATGATGGCAAACCTATTTTTCAGGTTAAAAATTTGTCTGTACCGGATCTGATTACCGATGTTTCTTTTGAGGTGAGAAAAGGGGAAATATTTGGTCTTGCTGGTCTGATGGGGGCTGGCCGTTCTGAAATTGCCAGAGCTATTTATGGTGTTTATAAGAATCGGAGCGGTGATATTTATTTAGAAGGCAAAAAGCTGAATATTAAATCACCTGGCGATGCTATTGACAGGGGAATTTATTATCTGACTGAAAATAGAAAGGATGAGGGTCTGATTCCTGAGCTTTCAGTTGGTGAAAATATGAGCCTGTCAATTCTTGAACAGTTAACTATTGTAAAGAGTGTCATTTCAAAGCGGAAAGAGAAGAACCTGGTCAAAGAGTTTATTTCTAAACTTGATATCAGGACACCTGGCCCCTGGCAGCTGGTTAAGAATTTAAGTGGTGGTAATCAGCAGAAGGTAATACTGAGCAGAGTTTTGTCGACCAATCCCAAGCTGATAATTATGGATGAACCTACCAGAGGAATAGATGTTGGTGCTAAACATGAGATTTATAAGTTAATGGAGGAGCTTGCTGCTGAGGGAGTTGCAATTATTTTTATCTCCTCTGAACTGCCAGAGATTTTGAACCTGACTTCAAGAGTCGGGGTTATCTATGATGGCAGGCTTCAGAGTATAATTGATGGCAGTGAGGTCACCCAGGAGAAGATAATGAACCTGGCGACAGGAGGTAGTTCTTAGTGGAAGATGCAACCATTGAGCAAAGCACTAAATATAAAGAATTTATACTGCAATTTTTGGATAAATTTAAAGCAGGAATTGGTCTGCTGGCGTTAGTTATCGTTATGTCATTTTTAAGTGACCGTTTTCTTACCCTGCCTAATATGTTAAATATATTCCGTCAGGTTTCGATTATGGGAATTATGGCAGTTGGAATGACGATGGTTATTATCGCACAGGGGATCGATCTTTCTGTTGGTTCGATTCTAGCACTCAGTGGTGCTGTAACTGCTGGAATGATGGCCGGTGATACCAGCATTGTTCTGGCAGTTTTAATTGGCCTTGCTGTTGGTACCGGTCTGGGACTTTTTAATGGTCTGATGATCTCTAAGGCTAAACTGCCTGATTTTATAGTAACTCTGGCGATGATGAGTATTGCCAGGGGATTGACGCTGGTCTATACCGGCGGCAGGCCGATTTCCGGCTTTGATCCTGTTTTTAGAAGTATTGGTGGTGGTAGAGTTGGCAGGGTTCCGATTCCGGCAATTATATTTGCCGTTATTCTTGTAATCGGATATCTGGTTTTAACTAAGACTACCTTCGGTAGATATATCTATGCTGTTGGCGGCAATCAAAAAGCTGCCAGGCTTGCCGGTATTAATACCGATAGAATTAAAATAATGGTTTATGCCATTAGTGGTCTTCTATCAGCAGCAAGTGGTGTTATTTTGACTTCCAGGCTTAACTCAGCCCAGCCAACAGCTGGTGTTGCCTATGAGCTTGATGTTATCGCCATGGTTGTTTTAGGTGGTACCAGCCTGATTGGCGGTAAAGGCTCTGTAGGTGGAACTCTGATAGGGGCTTTAATAATTGGAGTTTTAAATAATAGCCTCAATCTGTTAGGTGTTGCTTCCTTTTATCAGGAAGTGGCAAAGGGACTGGTTATCCTGGTCGCGGTCTTGCTGGATAGCCTCCAGCACCGGGACTAAGATAATATGAACAGCTTAAAAACTTTAAAGGGGGTAGTGTTAAATGAAAAAGCTAGTTGCTCTGGTTATTGTGATGTCATTTATGCTGGTGGCAGGTTTTGCTGGTGCTGCAGAGGCCTATGATATCGGTCTGGCAGTTTCAACTCTGGACAACCCATTCTTTGTTGATTTAGCTGATGGTGCTGAAGAGGCTGCTGAGGAATTAGGTGTTAATCTTACTGTTGTTGACGCCGGTGATGATGCTGCAACTCAGATGAGCAGTGTTGAGGACCTGGTAATTCAGGGTATGGATTTGATTGCCATTAATCCCGTTGATGGAGATGCTATTGTTCCCGCTATTGAAGAAGCTGATATGATGGGTATTCCCGTTATTACCGTTGACAGAAGTGCTGAAACAGAGGTAGCAGTTCATATTGCCTCTGATAATGTTGAAGGTGGCCGGATGGCAGCAAGATATATGGCTGAGCTGCTGAATAATGAAGGTAGAGTAATTGAACTTGAAGGTATTCCCGGAACATCGGCAGCAAGAGAAAGAGGCGAAGGCTTCAATGAAATCATGGATGAAATTGAAGGTATAGAGATTATTGCCCGTCAGCCTGCAAACTTTAGCAGATCTGAGGGCATGAGTGTCATGGAGGATCTCTTAGAAGCCCACGAGAATATCGATGCTGTCTTTGCCCATAATGATGAAATGGCTCTGGGTGCTATTGAGGCTATCGACGCTGCTGGTTTAACTGATGAGATTAAGGTTGTTGGTTTTGACGCTATTGGCGATGCTTTAACAGCTATTGAAGAAGGCACTTTAGCTGCAACAATCGCCCAACAGCCAAAAGTAATGGGCAGACTTGCTGTTGAAATGGCAGTTCAGCTGCTTGATGGTGAGGAAGTAGAGGCCTTCATTCCAGTACCCCTTGAGCTGATTACTGAGTAAATTTCCTGATGGTAGCATTGGAGATTAAGTATAATATTTTATACCAGCTGGTGGCCCTGTCGTATGGTGGGCTGCCAGCTTTTTTGTTTGTCTGCCCGGTAGTTTATATTTTGTCTGCTTTATATTTTGTCTGCCCAGTTTTCTATATTTTGCCTGGTCGGTAGTTTATATTTTGTTGCTCGGTAGTTTATATTTAATTTTAGTTAACCATTTCGTTAGGCAGGAAAGAAAACTCAGCGCTATATCGAATATTGGCTAACTTTTAAGAATAACTCAATTTATAGTGCAGATTAGTGTAAATTAGTGCAAATTTTAAGTGAACTTCCAGGGAGCCAGGGATCATCAAATTAATTTTATCTTAGTTTAATCTCAAAGAACATCTTTGGCTGGAAACTCCCTGTCCTGGGAATTAATTGTCATAGAGGATTTTGCAACTAATCATAGAGAATTTTGCAACTAAAAAAGAAAAATCCCTAACTCATTCTCTCGCAATGGACAGTATGGAAAAAGAATAAAAAAAGAAGAATTAGGGAAAATTATTTGCACTTGGCCTCACTGCCAGCTGTTTGTGCAGATAACAGAGTAAAAGACAGGTATCCTGAGCTTTTTTCTGCTGAATTTTTGTTAAATGTCAGCATAGGAACACTGATTCAATAAAGGAAAAAAATCTGTAAATGTTATTAAATTCAAAGGTTTGAATATGATGAGAAAAAATATCAGTTATGGTGGTTGTAAGATGTGCCTCTGATTTTCCCTGGTTAAGCAGAGAAAATGAAATAAAAAAAATAAATTCTGAAATATTTGGTATTTTTGAAGGATATTGTGGGCGGGCAGTTAATTGTATAAATAGAAAATATATTTTTATCTGCTCTTTTTTATCTGTTCTGATATATAACAAATTTTAAGGTGTATTTTAAGATTTAACTGAATATCTTTTTTTATATTTACTAAGATTGACGAGCAAAATACTTTTCAAGAAAAATAATTAACAGAAATTTCATATAAGATTGACAGGACACACAAAGGTTCCCGCACGTAAACCAAATATTTGGCTGCTTTTGCGAAATTATTTTTCTGGTCATTTGCATTACGATATTAAATTTCTGGTCATTTTCCTTTACGTGCAGTAAAAGTATGTGTAATGTGTCTGAAAATTTCATTTTTCAAAGAAATACGGTAAGATGTCGAGAAGCAGAAGAAAATAGAAGAAATAAGGTAAGATGTCAAGAGACAGAGAAATAAAAAACAATTAAGGTAATTTACACTTAGGACAAATGTCCGGTCCCATTCTTTGTTTTTTACAGGTCTTGATTGATTGGAAGGGGGTACCCCCTTCC
>PWHA01000128.1 GCA_003554685.1 Halanaerobiaceae bacterium | reverse complement strand
CTTATGCAGGCTCTTCCACCAGCGGCGTACCTCCTTCCTGGTAAAATCGGGGAAGGCGGTTTCTCCCGGCCAGACCTCCTCCCGGCAGAGACGGCCGTCAAGATAACGGCAGAAATAATCCTGCTGCTGGCCGCTGCGATAAACCTGATATTCCGGGTCAATCTTCACCCCAGGATCTATAATGGTTACCGGCTTGATACCCATTTCCTGAAGTTTTTCAGTCAACCACTCAGGACGGAGAAAGCGGTCCTGATCCCAGGTGAAAACCCGGTAACCATCCATATAATGTATATCAAAGTGAATAGCATCACAGGGGATTTTGTTTTCACGAAACTTATCGGCCAGTTTCAGAACCTCCTCCTGAGGATAATAACTGTAGCGGGATTGGTGATAGCCCAGTGACCAGAGCGGCGGCAGGGGAGTTCGGCCGGTAAGCCAGGTATAGGACTCTATCACATTCTCAAGTTCCGGTCCGGCCAGCCAGAAATAATCCAGACTGCCTCCTTCAGCCCGATAACAAAGCTGCCGGGAAGAGCTGTGACCAACATCAAAATGAGATCGGTAGCTGTTATCAAAATAAACTCCGTAGCTCTTATCGGGAATAAAACCCAGATAAAGGGGAATGGAAATGTAGAGGGGATCGGTGGAGGGTACATGGGGCTCATAGGCATCGGTATTCCACATGGTATAGCTTCGTCCTCTTTTATCGAGAAAACCGGTTTTCTCGCCCAGACCATAAATTCTCTCCTCCGGTCTTAACTTTTTCTGACAGCAGACCTGATTGCGCCGCCAGCCCGCTGATCTTCCGGGAACATCAGCCTGAATAATCTCGTCCTCACCATCAAGAAAATTCAAGGAAAAGGGAGCCAGCTCCACCCTGACACTGCAGACAGGTCCGGAAAGCAGCACCGCGCTGGCGTCCTCCTGATAATCAATTTTCTCTGCCAGCTTTTCCGGAGTAAATTCCTGGCAAACTGCCGGAGTTGTCTTTCTGGTAAAGTTCCTGTTATCAGCAAAAATCACCCTGACCACACCGGGCCGATACCAGAGCAGCTCCAGCCGGTTCTTTGCAAAATCTATTCTTAACCCTCCAGGAATTTCCTCGGCTGCTTTAGCTTTCTCCGGAAAATGAAAATCTGATATCATTGATTTTCCTGAAACATTCTGCTCAAACTCTTCTTCTGCTTCCGGCTGAATTTCTGAACTGTTCACTTTAATCATCTCCATTCTAATTAAAACTAACTCCTGGCTGAATTTAATTTTTCTCTCTGAAAGGCGGGTATTTTATCTGGAATTTATTTCTGATATTTGCCAGGTGCCGCTCAGTTAATTTCTAGATAACCGGCAATGTTGGCTTCTCGGGTAATTTCAGGCTGGATAATATCCTGCTTGGAGGTCATAATGGTGGTTACTCCTGGACCATGACCCATTATAATGCAGTCAGAATGAGCCACCACTCCAATACTGCCTGCCCCGGTTATATATTCCCGGCCGTAGGTATTATCACAGTCCGCCAGATAAACCAGGTCACCCAGTCTGAGAGCATTTAAATTATGTTTTTCCAGCTCGGCCTTGTCACCGGTGGTTATATCATAGTCACCCATAGCAGCTGAGGAGGAACCGATGCCGGATCCCATAAGATGACCGGGAACCACAGCAGCCACCGGAACCTTTAGCTTATCTTGCTGGCTGGATTCCTCGATTCCGAGCTGCATCAGAAGTTCAGGATCAATATTAAATACCCTAACCTCGGGATAATCTTCCAGCCTGAGGCCCTGACCTCGAGCCTTAACCAGAATGCTGTCTCCTACCTTCATCTTCTCCATATCTTCAGGCGCAAAATCTACCAGCACATGATTAATCCCACCATGCAGTCCTGTTACCACTCCCCGGGCTCCTTCAGCTTCACCGCTGACCACTCTGGCCTGATTTCCTATACAGGCCAGCAGGCCCAGTCCGTAGTTCTCATAATCCTTGGAATCCTTGGTAATCTTCATGCTGACCGCAGGCTCAATATGATCGCCCGCCCAGCCCATTGCCGGATCCCCTACCCTGACATTATAGGTAATACCGCCGGTTCCAGGAAGATTATGACCCCGACCCTCACGATCCAGTCGATAGGGAAGTCGACCGGCTCTGGGATGAGAAATATTACCCTGAACAGACTGCATAACAACCCGATCCTGATTTGTGAGCATATTTTATCACCTTTTTGTTTTTGGATTTGTTTTTTGTGTTTTTTTGTGTTTATAGGTAAAATCTATTTTTATACTAAGCTTTAAAATCACTAAAATCTGAAGCTGCCAGGAATTTCTCCAATGCTTTCTCCAGCATATCCTGATCCCGGGTGGTAAAACGGGCCCTAACCGGGCTGTCAATATCCAGAACTCCTATTATTTCATTGTTCAACCAGATAGGGATTACAAGTTCAGATTCAGATTCACAGTCGCAGGCGATATGCCCGGGAAATTCATGGACATTATCCACCAGCTGGGCCTCTGCTTCGGCCACTGCAGTACCGCAGACACCATTCCCCACTGTTATTTTGCTTACTGCCGGTTTTCCCTGAAAAGGGCCGAGCTTAAGGTCTTCTCCCCTTCTTCTGAGATAAAAACCAGCCCAGTTAATCTTGTGCAGTTCCTGATAAATCAGCGCTGCCAGATTAGCCATATTGCTGAGCCAATCCCTCTCAGATTTAAGTTTTTCATCCAATCTGGCAAAGAACTTTTGATAGTCTTGCCGCACAGCTGCTTTCATTATTTCACTTCCTTTCCCTGGCATTTTCGAACTTATTTTACCACAAATACAATTGCCCTGCAAAAGTCTGATTTCTGCAGGAATTTAGATTCAAAAAGAGAATTAAATAATTAGGGAGGTATCTGCAATGGTTGAAAAACAACAAGAGGATTTTAACCTGGACAAAGACAGACTGAGAGAAGAACTGCACAATTATACCGAAGATTTCGTGCTGGAAAAAATGGAAGAAATCCTAAAAAATAAAGAGGATTTCGATGATTTCTGCACCTGTAAAAACTGCCTGCTGGATATTGCTTCCTATACTCTAAACCGGATCCCGGCCAAGTATATAGCCAGCCCCCGGGGAAGCCTGCATGCCAAATTAATAGAATTTGAACATCAGGTAAATGTTGATATAGTGTCGGTTGTAACCAGGGCTATTAGAATTATTTCTAAAAATCCCCGACATAACAATGGTGAGAATTGTGAAGATAATAACTGAAAAAAGCAATAATTTTCCCGGACCTCCAAACATTAAGGAAAAATTAGCTGCTGGAAGCAAAGTGTCTCCGATTAGATTGGCTTCCAGCATTACTTTGTTTTTCTTTTTTCTACACGAGTGTATCGTCAGCGGTAGAACCTGTGATTTAAACTGTTAATTTTTGTCAGTCCTTAAGGCTAAAATTAAAAGGACATCTGACTGGTAAATTCCTCCTGGAATTTCATATTGCTAGAAAGTTCCAGATAGCTGGTTTTTTCCTTCAATTCCCGGGCTTTTTCGGCAAGTTTGCGATTTAAGAGCATCATCCGGGCTCCAGCTCCGGCTCCATTGCCTGCCTGCTGAATTCGATCGCTTAAAACCTCAGGCACCATCCCAATCCGGCAGGCCATTTCTGGAGCAAGATAGTTGGCAAACCCTCCTACCAGGTAGACATCTTTTATTTCTTCCTTAGATATATCAGCTTCCTGCTGTAAAATTTCTATCCCGGCCCGAATGGCACCCTTGGCCAGCTGAAACTGCCTGATATCTTTTTGAGTTAAATATATTTCCCTTTCTCCCTGACTTTCTCCTTCAGAAAAAAGTTTAAGAGCTTTCACCTCTTCAAGCTCCTGATATCTTTTCTGCCAGAATTCCGGCATGCTGCCGGGCTGCTGAAGGGCACCGGTTTCTGTGATAATACCGATTTCCAGCAGACCTCCAATAAGATCCAGCAAACCAGAACCGCAGATTCCCCGGGGCTTCTCTTTTTTAATAGTGGTATATTCCAGATCATCATCAAAAACTTTAAAACTATCCACCGCTCCTGGAAGAGCTGCCATTCCGGAACTGATATTACCTCCTTCAAAAGAAGGACCGGCTGCTACAGAACAGGCATAAATTTTATCATTCCGGCCCAGAGCTATTTCACCATTAGTACCTATATCAATCAGCAGCTGATATTCCGGACTGTCACCCACTCCGGTGGCCAGCATATCGGCAGTAATATCGGCACCAACATAGCCAGATATTGAGGGTAAAAGCTCCACCTCTCCCCCGGGATTCAATTTCAGGCTGAGAGCCTCTGGCCTGAAGGACAGCTGCTCGCTGAACAGTGGAACAAAGGGGCTCCGGGCTATTTTCTCACAATCCTTTCCCAGTAGGGTATGAAGCATGATGGTATTGCCAGCCAGGGTCAAACGATATATATCATCAGTACCAGACCCAACTTTAGCAGCGGTATCAACCAGGCCCCTGTTCAAAGCTTTTACCAGTGTGTCACGCAGCTCATTTATCCCCTCAGGATTACCCTGGGTATGCTGAACTCTGGTAATAACATCGGCGCCAAATTTTTTCTGAGGATTATAGGCCGAGTCAACTGCCAGCTGTCTTCCCGATTCCAGGTCCAGCAGATAAAAAACCAGAGTGGTGGTTCCAATATCAACGGCAGCTCCCAGCAGCCGGCCCGGTCGGTCAGCCGACCTGAGGTCCACCACCTTTTCATCCTGAATAACTGCAGCCAAGGCCTGAGTAGACTTCGACCTGCTGTTATTATCTGAACCCTTACCCATCGGTCCAAATTTACCCTCAACAATATCCTCCAGTCTGTCCAGAGCCCGGGGTTCAATACTGCGGCAGCCGGCTTTTTCAAAAACCCTGGTCAGATAGCTGCGCTGATCATAGAGTTCTGGCTCCTCTATTTTCAGATAGCTCTGCTGCCAGCCCGGACTCAGGCTGCAGCTTACCTCCTCTTCTCCGGTGAGAATATTAATTTCTCCGCCTTCTTCAATTTCAATTTCCAGATCTGACTCCACCTGATGGAGACAGGCCAGTCTTACTCCGACCTGTATTTCTTGACTGCTCAGCATTTCTCTCTCCGGGTCTTTAGCTTCAGGCTCCGGGCGCATTAAGACCCGGCATTTGCCGCAGATGCCCTGACCACCGCAGTAACTTGGCAGATAGAAGTCACTTTTATTAATAATCTCCAGTAAATCTGCTCCTGTCTCAACCTGAAAAATCTTTTCTCTGCCGGACTGACTTATGGTAATCTGGTAGCTCAATTTTAACACCTTCCCGTATCAGCTGATAATTATATTAGCCAAAATATCTGCCAGAGGTAGAGATTATTGGTTACCACAGTAGATAAAAAATTTTCTGGAAATCTTTAAGGCAATCCTTTAGCAAAAGCTAAATATTTAACCGGACAGCCTGAAAGCTGCCCGGTTTTTATCCTGATCATTGCTGACGGTTCCTTGAAGCCTGCCGGCAATAATTCAGTTTGTTAGTCCTTTTACAGTTCCGGTGGAAAAACCGTCAGCTGCTATAATCTGTAATCCATGATTAAAAGAGGCCGCTAATTTTGCCATCAGCATCAATATCAATCTCTTCAGCAGACGGCACCTTGGGCAGGCCGGGCATGGTCAGAACCGGTCCGGTCAGAGCTACCAGGAAACCCGCCCCGGCTGAGACATTAATCTCCCTGACTGTCAGTTTGAAACCGGTAGGACGTCCTTTCAGGGCCGGATTGTCTGAGATAGAGCTCTGAGTTTTGGCCATGCAGATTGGCATTTCGTCATAACCGTATTTTTTATACTTGGTAATCTGCTTTTTGGCTTCATCGCTGTACTCCACACCATCGGCTCCATAAATTTCAGTGGCAATGGTTTCAATTTTTTCTTCGATGCTGTCCTCCAGATCATAGAGGAAATCAAAATCTGCTTCTCCCTTATCCAGAATATCAAGCACCTCTTCAGCCAGCTCTTCGCCTCCTTCGCCGCCCCTGGCAAATACTTCGGAAAGGGCAACGTTGACACCCATCTTTTCACAGCGCTCTCTGACAAGTTCCAGCTCGGCTTCAGGGTCATCGGGGAAACGGTTGATAGCCACTACCAGTGGCAGACCAAATTTCTGGATATTTTCAATGTGCTTCTCCAGATTCTCTATACCTGCG
>PWHA01000022.1 GCA_003554685.1 Halanaerobiaceae bacterium | reverse complement strand
GCATTAACTCTGATTTCCGGACCCAGCTCCCGGGCCAGGGTTTTCATCAGACCGATAACACTCATGCGGACCGAATTGGACAGCACCAGACCGGGAATTGCTTCCTTAACACTTATTGAAGTTATATTGACAATGGTACCACCTTCTCCCTCCCGCAGATACTGCACCGACTCTCTGACCAGCCTGACCACGCTCATGACAAGCAGATCAAAGGATTTATACCAGTCCTGATCTGCCGTTTCTTCAAAGAGAAGATCAGGCGGGCCTCCGGCCGAGGTCACCAGATGGTCAAGCCTGCCAAATTCCTGATAGGTGACTTCTACCAGCTTTGAGATATCCTCCTTGCTGGTGATATCTCCGACCTGACCTATAACCCTGCCGCCGCTCAAACTATTTAATTCCTCAACTGTTTTAGTAAGCCTCTCTTCATTTCTACCGTTAACCATCACATTAACACCCTCCAGCACCAGCGACCTGGCGGCAGCTTTACCCAGTCCCCTGCTGGAAGCGGTAATTAAAGCTGCATTACCTGCAATTTCAAAATTCATTCGGGCACCTCCTTAAGAAATTGGTTTTCAGATTATGCCAGGCTAATTTCCTGACAAAAACAGGTTTAAGATTAGTTAATACTTTAGCTCGGTATTCTTGCAAACTTGATTGCCGTTAATTCTGTATAAGATAACTCCTGTTAATTAAAACTCAGTCAGAGCTTAATTAAAACTCAGTCAGAGCTTAATTAAAACTCAGTCAGAGCTTAATTAAAGCTCAGCCAGATTTGTACCGATACCGGTGGTTTCTTCTTCCAGAGAATTAGACAGTCTGTACCAGCGTTGAATGGTATTTTCCAGAAAGTAATAATGTCGGACATAGAAGACTGATAAAACTAACAATATAATCCAGAGCAGTGCTGCAGCTGCTGATTGCAGTATATATAAGACTGCACAGGAGAAAAGAAAAACCAGAATGGTAAGAGCCATTACCAGCAGATGAACCAACCTTTCATGCTGCATGAAACCAATCTGCTGCCGGTGATAATCCAGCAGGCCGGTTAAATCTCCTCCGGTCTTTGTCTCACTTCTATCTTCTTTTGCTACTGCCAGCTGTTCTCGCAGATAGCTTTCATGGTTTTCCATATATTTTTTCACAGCAGCTCGCCTCCTTTAAAACTCTTTAAGATATTCCGGTTTGCACTTAATATATACTTGATATATACTTGCTTTTCAACTTTAATTCTCCTGCATGATTTCAACTCAAGCAAAAACCTCCTGTTTTGAGCAGGAGGTCGGTAATATAAATTATTTAAACTGCTTTTTCCAGGGGTAATCCCTGTCATAGGCCCGGAAACCAGCAGATTTATAAAAAGAATATCTTTCCTCGCCAAAGGATTCGACATAGGCTTTCTCTGCCCCCAGAGTTTTTAGTTTCTGCAAACCGGCCAGCATAGCAGCTCTGCCCAGCCCCTTCCTTTGATGATCGGGATGGGTGCCAACCGGTTCAAACATTCTCATGTTGATATTTTCATCATACCAGACCAGGCAGGAAGCAGCCAGCTGACCATCCTGTTTCCTGACTAAAATATCCAGCTCAGGTTTATACATGGGAGCCTGCAGCATCTGCAAAAAAGAAGCAGGTATTTCTGATTTATCTTCTTTTCCGGGATGAAAAGCCTTTCTTAACACATTGTATCTTTTGAGGGGGGCAATATCATCTACCATTGTACAGATGTTATAATCATCTGGCAGTTCTGGTTGAAAATCTTCGGCTGGTCTGCCGGGACAATCCAGCTCCTGGATATTTAAATAACTGCACTCATCCTCCCTGATATAACCTCGTTTCCGCAATATATTCTGGCGATATTCATCGCTGTCATTTGCCCAGATAAATACCTCCCTGCAGCCGTCAGCGGTAGACCTCTCTGAAATATTGTCTTCAATCCAGGTAATCATTTCTCTTTCCAGATGACGATAACCCGGCCTGATCTGAAGATAGGCATTACTTTCCTCTTCAGGATGCGCTATCCCCACAATTCTTCCCCTTTCTTCCCAGATATTAATATAGTTATGCCAGCTATCATGTCCTCTTTCAATATAGAGGGGATTAACCAGGTGCTCGGCATACTCCAATCTCATAGGCAGCCAGCAGTGCTGGTTACTGCTGCTGTTATACATTTCTCTCAGAAAATTAATGATTCTCTGATAATCACTATTCCGATATATTCTCTCTGCTATCATAATTCTTCCTTTCTTAAAAAAATCATTTGCAAATCTAAAATCCTCTTTATTTAGCTTTTCTGATAACGTTCCTGATAAAGTTCTTCCTGATACTCAACCTGTCGGCCGGGGCAATCCTGACGGGGACATAGCTGACAGTTCTTGTAATCAATTTCAGCAGGAAACCAGATTCCCGAAGTAGATTTTATCGGTTTCATCAGATAGGTTCCGGTTAGCTCCACCCCTATTTTACCAGTGACATCACCCAAAAGTTCAAATAACCCGGTCTGTTCACTAATAGGCCAGTCCTTTAAAGAACCGGGATTCATTTTGGAAATTTTCCCGGGATTGTAATTAGCAGAAATGTGTTTTTTGAGAAAATCACGGGCCTCGATCAGATAGATCTCCATGATATTATCAGCCAGATAATTCTCCAGAATATCGTCATATTCTGCAGACCATTCTGCCAGTTCCTGCCCGCAGGTAACCACATAGGGAAAAACTCTCTGAGCTTCATTCAAATTAACCCGCAGAACCCGGCTGGTAAAGGTTACACCTTCAATGGCAACCCGGTCCTCAGATTTGCTTCCAATATAAGCAATGCTATAAAGACCTTTAGGTGAAGCTATTTCGACAGCTTCCTCAGCCATCTGCTGAATCATCTCAGCCTCTTCACCGCCCCGGTTAAAATTAATCCTGTCAAGTAAAGATTCGGAGGTAAGTTTTAAATCCATACCAGTTAATATAATCTCTTTCATTGGAATCACCCTTTCTCCAGAGTGCTGCCGGTTACTTTTTTCCAGTACTTGCGCTTAAGACCATCGCCCGGTTCCAGAAAGGAAGACCATTGAAAACTCCGGGAAACCAGAAAATCATGCACTTCATTATCACAGTCGTTATTGCCGGGGCAGAGTACCAGTTTTCCTCCCGGCTTAACCACCCTCAACATCTCCCGGTATTCTTGAAGGCAGCATTCACCAAAAACATGACCTCCCATTATAATGTCGGCAAAATTCCCGGGAAAAGGTATGGCTTCAATTAGGCCATCAACAACATAAATATTGCTATAACCCCGCTCTTCGGCTTTTTCCTTCAAATATTCCCTGAGGCTGGCAACCGGTTCCACCGCAAAAACCTCTGCTGCTTCCTCTGCTGCCACCAGAGTTAGTCGACCGGTACCGGCCCCCAGGTCGATAACTCTTCTGCCCTGAAAATCAGCAACCTCTCTCAATTCCTGAGAATCCCAGTTTAAAAAATCCAGCCGGTCATACATCTCCGGAGCAACCACATATACCAGCCAGTCACTCATATTTTCCAGAACTGCAATTTCAGCCCGGCGAATTCTTTCCCGGGAAAGAGTCAGGCCAGGATTTTCCTCTTTGACAGCATCCAGCCAGGAATCCAGCCAGGCGGTTTTGTGGCGCAGGTACCACTCCACAGCAGGATTAGCCTTGAGGGCAACAGCCAGCTCCTTTCGTGGTATCTCCATTTTCGGCAGATAATCAAGCTGCATCTTTTCCAGCAAAAGCAGAGCATTAAAGGACAGGTCAGAAACATCCATCCAGTCTAATTTTCCCAATTAACTCCCCCCAATATCTATATAATTTTTCTGCTAACCCTGCCAGTACTTTCGGGGCAAAATATTTAAAAGAAGCCTATTAGCTGAAATAAAGAACCTTAGACAAATTTAACAAACTCTCCAGGATAAGTATATGATATCAGTTTAGTATTTGATTGTAAATTGATTAAATTGGTCAGTTGGGTTTGATAGTTGATGGTAATCGCAGGCAGGCCGCAGATAAAATCATTGAGCTTGTTCCGCTGCCCGATGTCAGCGGAAACCCTCAATAAGGTCCCTTTAATACAGCAGGAAAAAATACTAAAGGTTGGATCTGCTGCTGCCCCCCTCCAGAGGTATAGCTGCTCCGTTAAGATAACCCGACCGGGGAGAGGAAAGAAAGGCTGCCAGATCGCCCAGCTCTTCCGGCTGTCCTATTCTCTTAAGCGGGACATCTGCAGCATAAAAATCCAGCCCATCTTGATAGCTGGAAAATTTACCGCTTTCCAGACCGGATTCAATCAGATTAGTGATCCTGTCGGTCTCATGAGCACTCTGGAGAATAGCATTAACTCTGATTTCCGGACCCAGCTCCCGGGCCAGGGTTTTCATCAGACCGATAACACTCATGCGGACCGAATTGGACAGCACCAGACCGGGAATTGCTTCTTTAACACTAATTTTTCACACTAATTGAAGTTATATTGACTATGATGCCACCTTCTCCCTGCCGGTGATACTCCAGCAATCCGGATAAATTTTCTCCGGTCTTTGTCTCACTTCTATCTTCCTTTGCTTCTGCCAGCTGTTCCCGCAGATAGCTTTCATGGTTTTTCATATATTTTTTCACCGCGTCCTGCCCCCTTCAGAGCTCTTAAAAATTGTCCGGTTTCCGTTTAATATATACTTGCTTCTCAATTTTATTTCTCCTGCAAAATTTAAGCTCAAAAAAAACCTCCTGGTTTTAACAGGAGGCCGACAATTTAAAGTCTACTTGGTTCTAAATGATACTATATTTGCTTTTTTCTGATGTTACTTAAGACCTGGGATAACAGGGTCAAAAATTTTTACAGGATAAATTGCATCAAAGGGCACTTCTGCTTCCTGGAGAATCTGCTCCAGCACCTTGTCAACAGGAGCTTCCCATTCACAGAAGAATTTATCATTATCAAAACTGCAGAAAGTCTGCTTCCAGCTGACACCCTCCGGGAAATTTACTTCGGCAAATTCCTTAAGATTATCCTCTGTCATGGGAATTGAATGGGTTACTATATATCTCGGCATATTTTCACCTCCTTCTTTGACATTACCTATAAATTGACCGGCCAATCCAGAAAATTTATATGTCAGCATCCATTGGTTGCCATTAATTTAAGAACTAAAATAATTATACCAAAAAAATTAATGGCATCAGTCAATTCCCGGTCATTTTCTGGTCATATTTGACTTTGATGCAATTCAATAACTTGAGTTTCTCTGCAAATAACTTTCTTAAAACAAAAAAACCAGAGTACAGTTGCTGATACTCTGGCTCTTTAAAAAAATTAATTAAATTTTTTCCGAAATTTCAATTTTGTGTATAATAAATATATTATATTTTTAATCTAATTGAAAGTGAGTCAATGAAAATATTTCAGGTTTTATTAGCATTTTAGATAATTATATGATTACATGAAATCGGTTAATTATCTGGTTATAAATTGATTAAACCGGTCAGCTTTGATACAATCAAAGTAGATTTAACCTTTGGGTTCTCAATGCCATAGTCGGTATTGTTTAAAAATTATTTCAATTTTTGCAACATATAAACATATAAACAAATAAACAAAAATTAAAAATCCAGTAAGAACCCAAATAGCAAAATGGGAGGGATGAGAAGCAATGAATAATTCATTCATTCAGCAATTTCAGCAGGGAATTAATCGACGGGATTTTATCACGAATTCGGGATTGTTTTTAGCAGGCATGAGTTTTCTCCCCTTTCTTTCCTGGAATTCAACCGGTGCTAGAGCAGAAAACAAAGCCACTGTGGGAGTGATAGTTGACGGTAATCGCAGTCAGGCCGTAGATAGAGGCTTTGACCTTGTTCCACTGCCGAATGTCAGCGGAAACCGGGTTCTTATTAAGCCCAATTTCAATACGGCAGACCCTGCTCCGGGCTCGACCCATAATGATACCCTGACAGCCATTATCGACAGATTATGGGAAGAAGGAGCAGCAGAAGTAATAATCGGAGAACGCAGTGGTCCACCCGATACTGAAGAAGTTATGAAAGAAAAGGGTATTTTTAAACTGGCAACTGAGAAGGGAGTGGAAGTAATCAATTTTGATCAGCTGGGAGATGATGAGCTGATTCATTTTCAGCAGGATGAGCTTACCTGGAATGATGGATTCCACG
>PWHA01000290.1 GCA_003554685.1 Halanaerobiaceae bacterium | reverse complement strand
TAATCAAATTGCTGGCGCTCTCAATAGTTGGGGGTTCTCCCGGTCGCAGCTTTTTGTATAGCTCGATCAGAGCTTCCTCTTTATTTTCGGTATTATCTCTTTCCAGAGTATCATGAATCACTTCATGATCTCCCAGCAGATCAATAATATCTGCATCGCTGGAATAGCCCAGAGCCCTAAACAATATTGAAGAAGGCATCTTGCGGGCTCGATCAACTCTGACAGAAATTATTCGCTTCTTGTCATACTCAAATTCAATCCAGGCTCCCCGGTTGGGAATAATGTTACCGGTAATCAGTCTCCGGCCATCCTTGATTCTCTCTTCATCAAAATAAACGCCGGAAGACCTGATCAGCTGGTTGACCACCACTCTTTCAGCACCATTAATAATAAAAGTACCCTTGTCGGTCATCAGAGGAAAATCTCCCATAAAAACATCCTGTTCCTTGACCTCCCCGGTTTCCTTGTTGATCAGCCGGACCTTAACCTGCAGCGGAGCAGAGTAGGTTCCATCCCGATCCCGGCACTCTTCGACCGTATACTTGCCCTCTTCCAGATAGTAATCAACAAATTCCAGCACCAGATTCTCGGAAAAATCTTCAATCGGTGTTACTTCGTTAAAGACCTCCTTCAAGCCTTCCTCCAGAAACCACTCATAAGAATTGAGCTGGGTCCGGATCAAACCTGGTAACTCCATGGCATCACCAATTTTGGAAAAGGAAAACCTTTCTTTCACACTCGCCATTTTTGCACCCCCGAGAACTTATAGTAAAAACTAAAAAAATAAAACTAAAAACCTGTAATCTTAAAATCTGTTCTCAAAACTCCTGTGATAGAATAATAAAGAAAAAAAATTGACCTAAATTCAGCCGGCCCCACCAGCCACTGAAAATCCAGCCCAAAATCATTTCAATAAATACAAAAAAATGTAATAAACAGGCTTTAAATGAATCATCCTTTTTATTACATTAAAGAAGAGTGCATCCCAATATTTAATAATTCCTGTCCGGGTATTCATAGTTATCGACAATTAATAATGCTATCACACCTGGGAGGGGTTGTCAAGAACTTTTTTAAAATAAAATCCGATTGTTTCTTTATTTACAGGGTTTTTTGCACGGTTTTTTGAATTTGGGTACCGTCCTTTTAAATTTAAAACCCGGGTTTTTTCTTCAATCATTATTTTCAATCATTATTATTCTAAGATTTCAATGGTAACAATCCAGACCCCAGAGCCGGCTAACCCCGAGTCGGCTACACAAAAATTTCTGTCTTATTCATTGCCTTCAACAGGTCCTCTAATTCTATCTTTCCCGGCATCCGGTACATAACTTCTTCTTTGACAGCTTTTTCCCCCACTTTCTGCAAAATATCGGAATCAGCCATGCATTCATCCGGGAGAACCATAATATCCCTTGACCTGACAAACCCTGCAATCTCTATTTATCCAGGAAATTTTATCATGGGCCCTAAGCCAGCCTGAAAATGCCAGCAAAAATTTAGTTTAAAGTTGAAAAAAAAAAGAAGCCTTTCCTTACAATTTAACCAGCAAATTGTAAGGCAAGGCTTCCGCTTTAGCATTAATTCTGTCATGAAAAAACAGCCCGATCCCGTCAAAAGCAAAAGACTGTCAAAAGACAGGGTGATTATTCTGCCTGTTTACTTGAGCTCAACAGTGGCTCCTGCATCTTCCAGCTTTTCCTTCATCTCTTCTGCTTCTTCCTTGCTGACGCCCTCTTTTACATTACCGGGTGCTTCGTCAACAACAGCCTTGGCATCCTTAAGACCCAGCCCGGTAAGCTCTCTAACGGCTTTGATAACGTTAATCTTCTTCTGGCCGATTTCAGCCAGGAAAACATCAAATTCAGTCTGTTCTTCTTCCCCGCCATCTCCATCTCCTCCACCGGCAGCAGCCATAGCTACCGGAGCAGCAGCACTAACTCCAAACTTCTCTTCCAGTTCTTCCACCAGTTCAGCCAGCTCCAGTACACTCATGTTCTCAATTGCTTCAATAATTTCTTCTTGATTCATTATAAGTTCCTCCTTATTGTTTTTTAATTTGCTTTCTGTTCTCTTATACTGTTCAAAACTCTTACCAGTCCGCTGATATTGCCATTAAGGACCCTCACAAGACCGGTGATGGGAGCCTGCATACCGGCCAGCACCTGACCCAGCAGAACCTCGCGGGTGGGAATCTCAGCCAGCGCCTTCAGCTTTTCACTGCTGATCAGCTTACCTTCCAGAGTTCCGGCCTTAATCTCGAGATTGTTATTCCCCTTGGCATAATCAACCAGCACCTTAGCCGGCGAGACAACATCCTCTATCCCAAAGGCAATGGCAGTCGGACCTACAAAATATTCATCCACCTTTTCCACGCCCGCTTCCTCGGCTGCTATGATCGCCAGGGTATTTTTGACAACTTTAAATTCAACCCCCGCTTCCCTAAGCTGACGGCGCAGCTCGGTCATATCCTCAACATTTAATCCCTTGTAATCTGCGATAATCATTGCTTTGGCCTGGTTAAATTTATCCTTCAGTTCTTCAACTGCAGCTTTTTTTTCGGGCTTTACCATTCTTTCACCCCCTTCAAAATCTTGAAATTACCTGTACTGCAAATTATAGGGCATTAAAAAAACCCCCTGAAACAGGAGGCGGGTTTTCCAGACCGGGCAAAAATATCTCGAGAGAGTAAAAAGCATAATTCACCCCGGTATCTAACTGAAAACCTCGGCAGGTGTTTAAGCCTGCAACGGCTCCTGCTGTCTTCGGTTTATTGCTATTCAGCTGTCAAGTTCCATCGCATTCATATTCCAGCAACTGATTTTTAAATCTCTGGCTTTCCTTAATTAAGGCACCTGATAAACTAAGATACTTAATGGAATTAAATGCCTGATCCTGTGATGAAGGTGCCTGAGCAATCTGATTAAAAGGTTATAAGAGTAGTCCATCGTCCAGTTATTCCGTCAGCTCCTGATCAACCTGTTAATTTGAACCTTGCCTGGGCCGAATAGCCCTTATCTTCCCAGCATGGTCATGATGCTCTGGGTATTCACTTTAATGCCGGGCCCCATGGTTGAGGAAACCGTCACGCTGCGGAGATACTTGCCTTTGGCCGCAGCCGGTCTTTCTCTTACCAGAGTATCCAGCAAAACCCTGAAATTCTCCATCAGCTCTTCCCTGCTGAAGGAAGCCTTACCAAAAGGCATATGAATAACTCCATTTTTGTCAACCCGGTATTCCAGCTTGCCAGCCTTAAACTCTTTGATAGCCTGTTCCAGTTCAAAGGTTACAGTACCAGCCTTGGGATTGGGCATCAGCCCTTTGGGACCTAGAATCCGTCCCAGTTTACCAACTACACTCATCATATCTGGTGTGGCTATGGCAATATCAAAATCCAGCCAGCCCTCCTCAATTCTGTCGGCCAGATCCTCCTGACCTACAACATCGGCCCCGGCTTCTTCAGCTTCTTTGGCCTTTTCACCCTTGGCAAAGACCACAACCTTGATCTCTTTACCGGTGCCGGCCGGGAGCACCACTGTACCCCTGACGTTCTGGTCGGCATGCTTGGGATTTACTCCCAGATTGGCTGCTACTTCAATTGTTTCATCAAAGTTGGCACTGGAAAGTTCCCGGGCCAGTTCAATGGCTTTATCGGGCTCATAGAGTTTACTTCGTTCATACTTTTCTGCTGCTTCCTGATATCTTCTGCTTCTCTGCATTTTTTATTCCTCCTGTGTGGTATTCAGGCCCTGACAGGCCCTCCCACAATTTATCGCTTTCATAATAAACCTCTCTCTAAATCAAAACCTTTCTAAAATAAACATTAAGCTCTTAATCAAACTCTTAATCTAAGCTAAAATAAACCTTCAATAATTATGCTCACAGCAATAAGCCGGCAAAGCAGGCTAATAAGCTGCCAATCTCAGCCAGGCCGTTTAAACCAGGCTGTATTTATCTCATAACCTGAGATGCAAATTAATATAACAGAATAATATCCGGCTGAACTACTTAGGGAATTCTTCGGGAATTCTTCTATTCTGAGGTTTCTGCTTCTTGTTGATCTAATTCCTGTTGTTGATCTAATTCCTGTCCGACAAGAACCCCCATACTGCGAGCCGTACCCTTGATCATGCTCATGGCTGCTTCCATATCAGCAGCATTAAGGTCTTCTCTTTTGATTTCGGCAATCTCCCTGACATCATCCTCGCTGATGGAAGCCACCTTGTTAACATCGGGCTCTCCGGAAGCGGTTTCAATGCCGGCAGCCTGCTTGATTAAAACTGAGGCTGGAGGAGTTTTAGTAATGAAATCAAAGGAGCGATCAGCATATACGTTAATTTCTACCGGAATAAGGGTTCCGGCATCTTCCTGGGTTTTGGAGTTAAAGGCTTTACAAAATTCCATGATATTAACTCCGTGCTGGCCCAGGGCCGGTCCTACAGGAGGAGCCGGGTTGGCCTGCCCACCAGGAATCTGCATCTTTATTTCAGCAATAACTTTTTTTGCCATTCTAACTACCTCCTTTCCAGACAGTCACAATACCGATTTTGAAAAAATCAAAATTAATATATCATATCATATTATATCATAATCAGTTTAGTTTTATCTTTAATACAATTATCATGGATTAGGAATACAATTATCATGAATCAGGCTTTTTCAAACTGCGATAATTCCAGTTCCATGGGAGTTTCCCGGCCAAAAACATCTACCAGCACCTTGGCCTTGCGCTGGTCAGGATAAACATCATCGACAGTCCCGGAATTATCCTTGAAAGGACCATCGGTAATGACCACATGATCTCCCGGTTCCAGGTCAATCTTGAGTTCCTTATCCTTAAGACCCATGCCCTGGAGAATATGCTGGATTTCTTTCTTCTGCAGGGGCAGAGGTTTGGTGCCGCTGCTGACAAAACCGGTTACTCCCGGGGTGTTGCGGACCACATACCAGGAATCGTCACCCATTTCCATCTTGATTAAAACATAGCCGGGAAAAATTTTCTTTTTAACAACTTCATCCTTGCCCTTTTTTCTTTCCAGCCTTTCTTCCATGGGAACCAGAATTTCATGAATTTTATCTTCCATCCCGGTGCTGGCAATTCTCTTCTCCAGATTGGCTTTAACCTTCTGCTCATGGCCGGAATAGGTATGAATCACATACCAGTTGTCCTTCTCTTCTGCTGTCAAACCATTCTCTTTCATAAAAAGGGCCTCCTTCCCTGATTCAGGCCCTGAACCTGGAATCTACTAAAATTTAGGTCAAAAGAGGAGTTAAAATACCGGTCAGTATAACATCAATAATACCCAGAAAGGCAATCAAAGCTATACAGGTAAGCAGAACGATCACCGTATTGCTTTTCAATTCTTCCCGATTGGGCCAGTTTGTCTTTTTCATTTCATTCTTTACCTGTTTAAAAAAACGGGTAATCTTTGTGATAATCCCACCATTTTTCTTTGCCATTAACCAGTCACCTCTCCCTTGGGCTGCTAGCTATTTAGTTTCCTTATGAAGGGTGTGCTTTTTGTCATGGGGGCAGTACTTCTTAAGTTCCAGTCTGTCCCTGGTATTCTTTTTATTCTTTGTAGTTGAGTAATTCCTGTTTTTGCATTCAGTGCATTCCAGAGTAATTATCTCTCTCATTCCGCCGCCACCTCCTCGTTATTAAGTCTTAAACGGAATATGGCAGAATATTAACCTTAATTAATGTATCATATTCTCAGAAAAAAGTCAAAGAACTCTTGCCAAATAATTTCACCGCTCACCGCGGAAATCAAAAAGAAAGTATGTGCAGGGTAATCCCCTGCACATTGGTAGCCAACTTTGGTTTTACAGAACTCACCCACTGGGTTCCAGCAAATTTCTCTGCTGTTTATACCGGAGGTAAAACTGCCGGCCTTAATCCTGTTCCAAATTGCAGGTTTCTTATTTAGGACTCAATCAGAACTTTAGTTGGCCGGATATTAATCCCTCAGGCAAATAATAAGAGGCAGGCTTCTAATTCTCCTCTTACTGAAATTTTTAGAGTTGCTCAATTATCTCGGTAATGACGCCGGCTCCAACGGTGTTGCCGCCCTCTCTAATCGCAAAGCGCAGCCCCTCTTCCATCGCTATCGGGGTGATCAGCTCGGCGCTCATCTCCACATTATCTCCCGGCATTACCATCTCTACTCCCTCCGGCAGCCGG
>PWHA01000325.1 GCA_003554685.1 Halanaerobiaceae bacterium | reverse complement strand
GATTTTAGCGATTATCTAACAGGCAGAGCAGAACCAAACAATTTTATCAGCAGGTTGTTAGGTTCAGATGGTCAGAAGATTTTAGAGAATTTCCGATTGGCCTTAATTGATCTGGCCGAGAAATCAGATTTTGCCGGCTTTTTCAATCAATATAGAGATGATTTTAAAATCTATCTGCGGGATGCAATGGCTGGTTTTGATGCGGGCCGAAAAATTAACTGGCTCTCTGAATTTACAGGGAGAAATTCAGATAATCATTATTATACTATCCTGACACCGGCAATGTTTCCTGGCGGAGGCTACGGTCCATCAGTTAAACTGCCAGATGGCAGCTATCAATTTTATCAGATTATTAGAGAAAAAGGGAGCAGCCAGACTGATCCCGAATTTCCGACCGGAATAGAATTTAACCGGTTAACCCTCCACGAATGGGGCCATTCCTTTATTGATCCTGCAGTTGAAGCCCATAGTGATTATATTCTGGAGCATCTAACAGACCATTTTTATCAGGTCGAAGATTCAATGAAATCTCAGGCCTATGGGTCTCCCATGATCTTCTTCCGTGAGCAGGTCCTGCGGGGTGTAACAACGGTTGCATCAGGGGAATTATATGGGGAAAAACATTATCGGATAGAATTAGAGCACCACTTAAGCAGAGATTTTCACCTGACAGAAATCACTGTCGAAATGATAGAAAATTACCTCGCCAGGAAAGAAGAATACGACAGATATGAGGAGTTTGTTCCGGAGATTTTGGAGGCATACAAAAAATTAATTTGAAAGTAATGCTTTCAGAAATATCCAGGAATAAATTTAAGCCTGATCAGAAAGGCAAGATTCACTATTCAGATACAAATTATTAGCTCAGCCTGGTAGAATTGGTTTTTTGAGTATTTTTCTGATTATTGCAAAGATTGCGGTACATAACACATAAGTTTCCGGCACGTAAACCTCAAAATATCACCCCGAAAATCACCTTTGATGACTTTCTAAGGTGCTGAGGTGACCTTCGGGGTGTGTTTTTTAGGGAGTTGTTGTTCGACCTCATATTTGTTCGACCTCATATTTGTTTGACCTCATAATTGAATTAATTTGCCTCTCCATAAATCCGGATTTCTCTGGCACCGGTATTGCCTCCAGTGGAGTTTACTACTTCAAAACGAACATTTTGAGTCTTTGTTGGGGGCAGGGTGAAATTATAGAGCCGCTCTGCATCGGGAATATCAAATTCACCCAGGATTTCTCCTTCTCCGGTGATAACCTTAAGTCTCCTTATTTCACCTGTGTCTCCCATCGTTCTTGACCAAAAACCAAAGCCGGTTATTTCTCTGCTCTCCGCGAGCTTTATCTCTATCCAGGCTTCATCTCCTTCTCCCTGAGAAGACCATTCGCTACCGGGATCCCCGTCGATGGCATTAACAGCTCCAAAGGGGCCGGTTAGATCATTACCAAAATTACTGCTGACAGCGTAAATTTCAGCGCCCGCCTCTAAAGTGGCATGATTTTCACCATAATCCACCTCTTCCTCTGATTCTGCGGTAGTAAAGGTGCTTATACCAGAACGAAGTAGTTTGCCGCTTTCATCAATAACGATAGTTTCCAGAGAATATTCAGTGTCAGCTTGCAGTCCGGGAAGAGAAACTTCATGGCTTTCTGCCGGTATTCTTCCCGGGGCCCTAACCAGCCTGCCAAATTCTTCTGTGGTTCCAAAAGCGGTGGAACTCAAAGTAGGATTCTTTGTGGAAAAATTAATGCTGGCTCCTGTATCTGTAACTCCTTCAATTTCCGGCACCTGGCTGAATTCATCATCAGCAGCAGCCAGTTCAATAGTTCGGGCCTGGCTCTCCTGGATCTCCTGATCCTCTTGACCTTCCTGAACCTCTTGACCCTCCTCGCCCTCTTGACCTTCTTGGCCCTTTTGACCTTCTTGACCCTCCTGAACCTCCTGAACCTCCTGGTCTTGCTCTCCCTTCTCACATTCCTCGCTCTTCTCGCCTTCCTGAATAACTATTAAATCATCGGTTTCATTATCAATCCCGGTATCTACCAGATATTCCTGAGATCTATAAATTTCATGCGCTTCGGTAAAGGCGGTTAGTTTTACCTGATAGATTTTATCTGGCTCGAGATCAAGTTCCACCAGATGGTTTACACCGGGAGAAATCATATCCATGGCTGTTAAATTATTATATTTCTCCCCCATTTCAGCAAAATTCACCGCGCAAAGAACAGGGGCCGGAGTAGTAAGATTCAGATAAAAATTTCCCTCTTCATAATAAAATCGCACATTGGAACTCTCATAAAAATCTGCGGCCTCACCGGCCTGAAGAGAAATACTGAAAGCAAAAATAGAACTTAGAAGAAAAATCATCAACATTATAATAATATTTTTTATAATGGTGTTTTTTTTAATGAAGTTTTTAATTAAAAACTGAACCTTTAGCAAAAGATGTTCTATTGAAAAAAAATTTATAAAATCCTGACTGTAAACCGGATTGATATGATTTTTTGGTATCAATTTTTAACCTCCCTTTACCTCTCGATAGGTTCTTTCATAGATCTTTTGACATTACCTACCTCTCGATAGGTTCTTTCATAGATCTTTTGACATTACCTACCTATCGATGTGCTCTTTCATAGATCTTTTGACATTACCTGAGCTTTGTATTTGATCACCTGCTTTTAAACTTTGTATAATCTATCTTCAATCCTGATTTTAAAGACTTAATACCTTATGCCGCTATCAGACGCAGCCGGGGCAGGAAGGAGGCCTGCTAAATCAACTGGATTCCAGGTAATCTCTGGCACCGCTTTCCAGTTCAATGCCCAGGCCGTCGGCAACCCTGTTGACATAGTTAAAATAGGCCACCACCTGATTGAGATCATGAATATCTCTATCAGCAAGTCCAGCCTCTCTTAAATTTTCAATATCTGCTGCGGTGATTTCCCGGGGAGATTCTGTTAATTTTTCAGCGTAGTCCAGCATGGCCTGCCTTTTTTGCGAGATATCAGCATTTTTATGATCGGCTATTATTTCTTTTACCAGCCTTTCATCTTCCGTTTCCCTGTGGAGCGCCGCTCCATGATGATTTACTCAGTAATGACAGTAATTTATCTTCGAAACTACCACCGCCACCATTTCTCTATCACTGCGGGAAAGGTTGGACTGACCAAACATGATATTTTTGTAGAGCTCTACATGGGCTTCCAGCACCCGGGGGTTTAAGCTGTGGGATTTTAAAATTTCGGCTATCTCAGCCTCTCTATCAGGAGAGATTCTGTCATAAACTTTCTTCAGTCTGCCTTCGGCCTCAGAGCGGTCTATAGTTTTAATCCAGCTCATTTCTAAATATCCTCTCCTCCTCAAAAATTATAAAATTAGAACAGGTTAAAGTTATTGCTCCCGGGTTCCCAGCCCGGTTAAATTGACCGGATTATATAATTAAGAACAGGTTAAAGTTATTGCCCTGCAAAAAGCAATTTTTGGGGAAACTTTTTAGCAGGATTGTTACAATGTGATAGGTGCTGGATCGCTTTCAATTTAAAAATCTAAAATTAACAGGTCGAGTTTTTAAGTTCCAGTAATTTGTTTTTCTCAAATCTCACTTTTCCGTGAAGAGTTTCAAGATAACCGCTATTATCAAGGGTTTTTAATGTCAGGCTTACCGTTTCCCGGGAAGAACCAATAATATCGGCAAGCTCCTGATGGGTTATGGGGATTAAGATGCTTTCTTCCGAGTCCTTATGATGGGAATCAGCGAGCTGTAAAAGCTTTTTTATTATCCTGCCTCTGGTGCTACAAATAGCCTGATCATATACTTCATTCTCCAGTTCTTTTATTTTGGAACATAAAATATTCAGCATTTTTTCCGTCAGCTCTGGATATTTCAACAAAATTTCTCTGATATAATCATTATCTATCACACAAAGAACGGCATCCTGCACGACTTCAGCAAAAACTCCCCGGGGCCGCATTGAGAAAAGGTCTACCTCTCCAATTATATTGCCGGGAACCAGGTGAGCCAGGGTCAGCTGTCGGCCGGCTTCATTTAATTTATAAATTTTAATTTTTCCCTGATGTAAGATATAAATAAACTCAACGGTATCTTCCGGCCGGAATAAGATGCTGCCCGCTTCCAGTTTAATAACTCTGGCCTTCGAGGCTATTTCTTTTACACTCTCCTCGGAGAGCACTTCAAAAATATTTAAGCCTTTAACACATTCAATCATTCCGCCACCTCCTTCTATTATAGGATACCGGCAAATATAGGATACCGGCAAAATATCAGCCCTGCTGCTGGTCATTTTCTTTTTACATGTCCTCTATATACACTTTCTTTATTACACTTCCTCTATTACATCTCCTCTATTACATATATTACATCTCTTCTATTATATATTCTGATATTATGGGAACTTTTACTAGGAGATTATATTTACCCGGAAATTATATTTGCTGGTATTATATTTGCGATTATATTTGCCAGAATTTTTTCAAAATAGTTATTCTAAAAAAGTATTATTTGAAAACCTCTCCTGTGTCCTGCAGGAAACCGGCAGGTCAGCTTTAATTTATTAAAATGAGCGGATATTAATGTGTGGAAATTTTTTATTATAATAACACTATTTGTGTTTAATGATTGCATTAAATAATTAGGGAATTAATAATCAAGGTAATTGCTCAATAAATAATGATTACTAAATATTTGATGATTCCAATAAGTCTTATTTTTATTATTGATATGTTAATTATAATTAATTTAAGTTTATTAGTCAATTATCGGGGTTTGCTTCTTTTAAGGTTCTTCTCGTGTTCCGTTATTAGGGAACTGCTAAAAACAATCATTTTTAAACAGACTAAAATAGGGACATTTGTCCGCCCCTGTAGTTGCTGGACAAAAAGTTTCTTCACTCATTCTTAAATTTTTATTCATACTTTAAAATTCGATTAGCTTTAAATAGCAACAAAACAGATTGTTTTTTTACAGATCTTTTTTCTACAGATTATTGCTTTTCACAGATTATTGCTTTTCACAGATCATTATTCTTTAATGTTTATAATTATAGAGGTTTATCATTATATTTAAGTATTTACCAGGGGTTTGTGGGATAAATGCAATTTTTTCAGAGGCATAAATTAACAGAAAATTCACAGAAAATAGACAGGACACACAAAGATGCTGGCACGTAAACCAAAATTTTTACTGCTTTTACGAAATTATTCTCTGGTCATTTTGCTTTACGTCCAGACAAAGTATGTGTATTGTGTCTGAAAATTTCATTTTCAAAAGAAAAGTGGAGATTTTGCTAAGACCATATTCATTGCTATCTACCAAGAGTTTACGAGTAGATCCATTTTTAATGCCTGCAACTATTTTCAGACTTTTTTATCAACTCCCCTTTTGACAAATAGCTATAGTTATTCTATACTAAGGGTTAAAAATTAGAACTAAAAATGAGTTCAATTTCATAGCAGTCTGTAAAAAGTGGGGTAATTAGTCGGCTGCACTTTGTAGGAACCAGATGCACTTTTTAGGAACCGGCTGCACTTTGTAGGAAATTGTTAGGTTGATTACATAGTTCTGCCGTGCAGCAAAGGTATAATGATAACACTGTCATAGAAATAGCACTGTCAAAGTTGACACTATAAAAGAAATAGCGCTGTCAAAGATAGCACTGCCAAAGATGGAGGGAAAGATAAAAATGAAAAACAACAAATGTATTTATTTTCTGATTGGAGTTTTATTTATAGCAGTCCTCTTTTTCTCTTTAACAATGCTCCGGGCTGAAGAAAATCAAGCCCTGGATAAGTTGTTACTGGCTGAAGGAAATCAAGTTTCGCATGAAATTCGGGGAGAAATGGGTGATACCAGCATTCAGCTTCAGGGAGAGGTCAGGGTTGAAGGACCGGGAACATTTACTTTTAATCCCAGGGAAGTGGAGACCCTTAGGCCTGATATCTTTCAGGAAGGACATTTTTCTCTCTTTGATGTGCTGGTCTATCTGAAAGAAGAGGGTCATTTCGAAATGGAATATGAGCTGGATGAGGAACTGAACACTTATGTTATTCACTCCCTGGAGGGGGAAAGCCATTGGTGGTACAGCGCCTATTACGATGGGGGATGGCCGGAAAACAGTGTCTTCCGGATGGATCATTATCCCTATAAAGATAAAATGCATCTTGAGTTCGAGCAGGTTTCAGCCG